>JACMLS010000839.1 GCA_014379485.1 Bacteroidia bacterium
ATAATCACATGTTCCGTTAAAGTCTCTTGCATCGTCAATCAGCAGAATATGGTCTGTTCCTTTTTCATTAAAAATAGCGTCTATCTCGCCAAAAATCGGGCATTGTGTGTTTCCCAGTGCAGTATTTCCACCTGAGTAGTGGCCATCCAGCCAGAAAATTGCAGGTTCATTTATCTTTTTCATTACTTCTGCCATCATTGTACCGCTATCTCCTAAAAGTAAATGCACATGTTTATCTTTCTTAAATTTTTGGCAACATTCGTTATAAAATTCTTCGCTCAGTTCAATTGAAAAAAGTGACCTGAAATTTCTTTTTTGCGCTTCCATCATATCCCCCTTATAAGTTCCTGTTTCAACCAGAATCTGGTATCCTGATTTTTCACGGAAATTTTCAACCGCACGTTGCTTGATGGCATGTGGGGGCGGATATGGCCTGCCTTTGCTGATCCAGGTTTCAATAACTCTTTTTTTTGCCCGCTTCATTCTCATTCTGTAAAGAGGCTCTTTAATGAAAGCCGGAAAAAGATTGAATATTTTTTTAAGAAATGCTTTCATTTTAAGTTTTTTTTATTTTATGAAGTAAGCGCTCCATGATTGTTGTATTTGTTTTGGTAATTTTAAAATAGGGTGTAAGCTCGCCACCAAAGTTTCTGAAAAAACGTTCAATGGGCTTAATCATCGATCCCTGAAAATCAAAGCTTTTTCCTTCTGAAAAAGCCATTTCGCATATATGCCATAACAAGAAGCTCATGGTACCGTGCGTATCGATTTCGTGATTGAGACCTCCGATTAAATAATAATAATTTTCACTATCCCAAACTATAAGCAAAGAACCAATATCATTACCTGCTTCGTCATAGGAAGTAAAAACTGCGCCCATTTTTTCTTGCGCAATCCCTTTCAGCAAATTGTCAAGCTCATTTACAGAATAAGGAACAGTTGTTTTCTGGTTTTTATAGGTATGCTTTATTAAGGCGTAAAATCTTTCTGCATCATGATGTTGAGTGATGGAGAGAAATTTTCTTCCTTTTTTTATTTGCCGCTGCGCTGCTTCCTTTACGTTCTTCCACGCAATTTCAAGAGTTTCCGGTTTATGAAGAACGTACGTGTAACGGGTACTTTGATTAAAACCTGCCCAATAAAAAGGCAACCAGTTTTTACAGGCCGGATGCCATTTATAATCGTAGGCTTTAAAATCTGGAAGCTGGGCCATTAATTTTTCAAGCACTTCCATTTCATAGCTCAATGCTTTTGTGTTTGAACTAAATGTTCGTTTCCTTACATACGGCCCCAATACTGGTGTAAATTCAGGCATGGTAAGCGCGGGTTTAACAGAATCGCTAAAAATGCAATAGGGATGTGCACCCATTATTTCGCCCTGGTATAATACAATCACAACATTCCACTTGCCTTTACAAACGAGATTCAGCCATTTTGGATGAAAATACAGCGGAAAGTCTTCAGGAATTTTTTCTGCATAATAATTCATTACATCGCCAATACCTGCCAGTCTTCCCTCTACTAGTTCCATAATTTAATATTGAAACGGTAACCGTAAGGTTCGTATATACTATTTACAATTTGGTATTTCAATCCTAACGAATCTGCAATTTCCCTGTATTCGGCTCTCCAATGCCAATACCCAAAACTGTCTATTTTTGGTTTCAATTGCTTTGAATTTTTTACTTCGTGGTACTTTAAGCGCAAAATCGCCTTCATCATTCCACGAAAACTGAATTTTGTGTTTTTAGCGAAATGAAAAACTCCTATGTCGTGCATCACTTTCATATTGGCATCAGGTATGCCAAGTATGTAAATGCAACCATTTTCCTTAAGGAGCTTCGACGCTTTCTCAATTGAAATTTTTGCTTCGGCTGCGGTTATGTACTGAAAAACGCCAAAACTTACTATACAATCAAATTTTTCGCCTTTTACCACTTCATCCACATTCACCACATTGCCATTATAAATAGTAACGTTTGAAAGCTGAAGCTGCTCTGCCAGCTGTTTTGCTTTCTCACACATGGCCGGCGAAAAATCGAAACCTACTACTCTTTCATAATCGGCAGACATGTACTTAAGAAAATCTCCGCTGCCAAATCCCATATCAAGTATAGAACCCTTTTTGCAATCTTTAAGCAAAAATTCTATTTCATCGTAAAAGCGCCTGAACCAGATTTCGCCCTCATGCTGTTTTGAATGATTTGGGTGATCTTGTTTTTCCCAGAAAGTCTGGATGACCTTTTTTTTATTTTCCTCGTTCATTTTATTGGTAGTTTTGAAAGTTGTGATTCTTCGAAAAAAAAGCTCGAATGGCCGTCAGAAGTTTTTCTGTTTGCAATACTTTCTTCGGCTAAGTTAAAAACATTTTCGTTTTCAGTTATCAATTCAGAAATATTATTATCAAGAAGCGATTGAATGTAGTCTGAAAAAATTTCAACGTACAACGAATAATTGGGTATGTTGTATTTGAGCGCTTCAAATAAAGTAGTAGAATAAACACTCAGGTGAGCATTCGCGTTTCTGAACAAATGCTCAATATCAAAATCTTTGGTTACAAAAACATTCTTAAATGCATTTAATTCGCCGAATAATCCAATCGTTTCTGCAGGATGAATTTTAACGATAACAACCCAGTTACGTGCTGAATCTGCGAAACTGCTCAGAATGTTTTTTACATAATTAATAAACGTAACATGCACAAAAGTTTGTGTAGTGATGAGCAGCACTTTTTTACCGTTAATGAATTTATTCAATTCTTTTTCCGTTTCTTCTGAAACCCCGCCACTCGTTACGTAATTGCCGATTATTTCCAACTGATCCTCTGAATATTCGTGACCGGATTGCAAAATGTTTTTCCAGAACTGCCCATAAAGAAAAAGCTTATCGGCAAACAATGCTCTTTTACGAACTGCCAGTACTGCCTCCGGAAAACAGTAAAAAACATCTTCTTTGGCAATAAGTCCGTGTTGCAACTCATACACTTTTACATTGTGCTTGCGGAAACCAAACACCATTGCTTCCTTATGATAAAGGCAATCAAGATAAACGGCTTTTGGCTTATACTTTTCAAGAAAACGGTTCCAGGAAATAAACTGAAAAAAAAACGAGTCTATAGCGACCAGGATGTTTTCTATGTCTTCTGCCGGAAAAATATTTTTTTCGCAGATCCGCTTATAGCAGGCAAGCAATTCGTTCCTCAATTTTATTTCGTCTTTACGAAGAAGACTGAAGCGATAGCCATCCAGGAAATTATCAAGACTCAAATCATAATTATATGTTTTATTAGAAGACATGTGCATAAAAAAAACAAGGTTGCTTTTTCCGAAGTGATCTATAAGCGCATTATATATCTTTGAAATGGGTTTGCCCTCTTTATTAAAAGCAAAAGCGTAGCGGGCGCTGTCAAACAACCAAACAGGTCTTGGCCCGGCGTTCTTAAGAAAATTATTGGCGTGCCTTGCCTTTTTTCCCATTCTCATAAGAAAAATAATTTTCTTTATCATTAACCTTACCTGGATAAAAAAAACAGGGCGGTTGATCCACACTTTTATTTTCCATCGTTTTATGTAATTGACTTTAAGACCATCCAATATTACCTTAAGAATATTCAGCTCTTCGTTAACATCAAATACAGTAAAATCTTTTACATTGCTGTAAAACCTTGTTTTAAGATCAGCAATTTTCTCTATCGGTTTACCTTCTGTATACATATTATAATGCGGCTCCTTTTTCAATTAAGCCTGCCGCCATTACTTTATCAACTATTTCTTCAAAACGAAAAAGCGGTTTATTAACTTTTTCTGCAATATCAATAAGATCAGATTTACCATCGGCATAAGTAAGAAAATGCATGAGGTTATGTGTATTCTCACGATTTGCCATTGGATCTGCGCTTGAAGGGTACAAACCACGTTTACCAAGTTGCGGTTCGCAAAACTGAATTTTATTTTTAAAAACATCGTTCAACTCAAGCGCTTTTACAAACTCAAAATAAACTTCTGTGGTTTGCTTCATTGCCGCAAACGAAATAAAAGATTTGTTATCAAGCGAGGTGTGATACTCTTTGTAACGCTGGTACATACTGCGGGTCATAGAACCCACCGGCAAATTAAAACCCGGAGAGCAATACTGTCTTTCATCACTTCCTCCAACAGAAAAATTCATGAGTTCGTACTTGTTACCGCTGTACTTAAGCACATGCTCAGCAACACGGTCTGCAAGACTGTTGCTTTTTTTTGAACGCTTGTAAACAAAAGGCGCATCATCGCCACAGCAGGTAAGCACATAACCTGCTTTGAGATTTTTAAGCAAATGCTCTCCGTAACGACTCAGATAGGCAATTATTCCAATAGTTTCGGGAGCAATGATAAAACGGTAAGAATATTTACGATGCTTAAGCGCTGCAATTTTACTGTAAAGAAATGCAGCCACCAATGGGCCTGACAATTCATTATTTGCCATACTGGGATGGCATAAATAGGTAGAAAAAAGAATTTCTTCATCTGTTTCTCCTTTCAATAACAAATCTCCGTAGGTGAGATTGCCTTTTTTAAGAGAAGAATCTATCACCACTTTATAAGTTCCGGTTTTTGACAAGGCAGTAAATTCGTTGAAACTGATACAAAATCCCCACACAGGTTTGTAATAGGATGCGATGTAAGGAATGGCATCAGGCAGTTGCAGCATATAATGCAAATGCGGAAGCAATTCATCATACGTAATTTCTTTGTTTACCGGAACAGAATAATTTACAACATGAAGGTTATTCACTTTAAAATCGCAGATCTTTTTTCCGTCAGGACAAATAATATAAGCATCGGTAATATTCCATTCTTCGGGAATTTCCCAGTCAAACACTTTTGTTCCGCTTGGCACTTCGGTTAAATTGAGTGGAATAATTTCCTGCAATATGGCAAACGATTCGCGCAGGCCGTTGCCGGTAATGCTCCTGCAAATGGGCCAGAGCCTGTCAAAATATTTTTCAATTTCTTTTTCCATAAAGGAGTTAAGGCATTTTTTACTGAAAAGAAGTTTTCATTTTAAGAAAAAAAGATTCGAAGATCGTATAAGACAACCACGAAATAAAAACAGTGATTGCAAAAGCAAGTATGCAGTACACCGAATCGGGCAACACATGATTTTTTGTTGCGTACCTGAGAAAGAACGGAATGGGTTTATGATAGAGATAAATTCCGTAGCTGATCTTACCAAGAAACCTGAATGCGGGGTTGTCAAGAAAAAAAAGTTTTGAGGACCAGTGCTTATTAATAAAAATAAGAACGGTTACGACTGAAAAAGCAAGCACAAGAAGTTGCGTGAACATAAAGCCTTTTAAAAAATAATAAACAACCGGCAAGGCAATTACAAGAGAAAATAAAACAAGCAGCTGTTTTTTCTGAATGAACTGCAGTTTTCCTTTACTATACATCCACGCAAGTAAACAACCGGAGCCCAAACTATCGAGATTGCAGGGAAGTAGAAATTTAGGATTGCAACCCGGATCTGCGTTCCAGATAAGGTATTTTGAAACAAGTCCGCCACAGATCATAAGCACAAAACAAAAGGGTAAATAACGTTTCGAAATAAAAAACAACAAGAAAGGAAGGATAAGGTAAAACTGCTCTTCAACCGCAAGCGACCAGGTATGATTAAGCAAAGGAGATTGCAGGTCTTTAAAGAAAAAAACAAAATTCTGCGCGTAAAAAAAATAATAGCCGATGTTTCCTTTATCTGCAAGCCAAAGCCCGCCCATTAAACTGAAAACAACAAGAA
>JACMLS010000840.1 GCA_014379485.1 Bacteroidia bacterium
TCGATTTCAGCAACGCCTTCGCGGGAAGACGAGTTGACGCGTAACGGGCGGGAATAACAATGGCAGTCCGCATGACACGACCTCCTTGTCGTGAGGCGAGAGACAGCGAATTAGACCAAAGTAAAACAGTTGGTATAGCAGATCATCTCAATTTTCAAAAACTCAATTCTCTTTGTAATGCAAAACAGATCAGAATTGGCATGCAAATGAAGGAATGCGGAAATGATCCTGCAGAACCAATGTGGAATGAGGCCTGGGAACCAATTATTCGTAAAAAACTAAATGAAGTTGGTTTTACTCAAACAGTTTTTTTTGGCGACTCTGCTTTTTTTAATGACAGTCTTCCTAAAATGATCATTGATTGCGAGTTGTTAGAAAACGACTTAACTGAAACCATGGTCAGCTTGAGATATGATTGTTTTTGTGAGGATCGTTCAATAATTCCGTTACCTGCCCATTCAGAAAGAAAAACCCTTGTATTCAAGAATGAAAAATGGCAAAGGTCACATGATTGATTTACTTCATGATTCCAGTCTTCCAACAAAAAGAATTTTCTATTGGGTGGAAGGTTGGAAGAGTGGAATAATGGGGTCGTGAACTCCTAAAACAAATCCCTGTAAAACCAGTCCAAAGTTAACCACACAGATATAGAAGAGAGAGTTAAACTTTGGACTGGTTTTACCTTAGTGGTTACTTCACCACACCATTCTTTTTTTCCATTTCGCGAATCATTTCCAGATCGCTTTTTCCTAAGAGTTTAATAGCGTCTTTGGCTTGTTGCGCTGCCGGAGAGTTTGGGTATTCTTTTATGATCTGCTCGTACACTTCTTTGGCGCGGGTTTTATCCTGAATTCTATCATCGTAAATCATTGCTTTAAGAACAAGAAACTGAAGTTTTCGCTCTTTGTCAGGATAATTCTTATTGAAATTATCTATTAGCACAATGGCCTGCTCATTATTATACGTGTTAATTGCAACAGAAGCAGATTGAAAGGCGTATTTTTTTGCCAGAGTATCATCCGGATAAAACATTACGTATTCGTTGTAAGCGTTTATAAGGTTTTGTGCAAGTGTTTTATCGGCTGCGTTTGTGCCTGCCATACTTGCTTTCTTTTCTGCTTCAGAAATTTTTGCAAGAATGCCTTCTTTTGAGTTGGGAGTCACTACAACTTTTTTAACGCTGTCTTTTCCTACATCGGTTTTTCCATCGTCGGTTTTACTTCCGCAAGACGCAAGCAGTACAACCAATGCAAACACAGAAACTAAATTCTTAACCATAATTTTTTTATTTAAACAAAGATAAATTACTTCTTGCCGCTAAAGACCTTAATTTTGTAATCGGCAGAGATTTTTCCATTACTGATATCATTTAGCTTACCGCTGATCAGTTTGCGGCGTATGGCCGATATACGGTCGGTAAACAACTTTCCTTCAATATGGTCGTATTCGTGCTGAATAACGCGTGCCCGGAGCCCCTTATAAGTTTCTTTGTGGGTTTTAAAATTCTCGTCCTGGTACTCAACAACTATCTCTCCCTTTCTGCTCACATCTTCCCTTACTTTCGGAATGCTTAAACAACCTTCGTTAAATTTCCATTCTTTACCGGTTTCATTTAAAATGCGGGCGTTTATAAAAATGCGTTTAAACCCGTTAAGCTCTGCCAGTTCTTCTTTGGTGTATTCAGAATCTTCTTCATCGTCTTCATCAATCACAGAAAAAGGAGTAGTATCTACAATAAAAAGACGAATCGCTTTGCCAACCTGCGGTGCGGCCAGACCAACTCCTTTTGCAGCATACATGGTATCAAACATATCTGCAATTATTTTAGAAAGTTCAGGGTAATCTGCACCGATCTCCGCTCCTACTTTCCTCAAAACAGGGTCGCCATAAACAACTACTGGTAAAATCATAATAATTTAATAAGGCACAAATTTACAATTTTAAGATGATTCTACTAATTGAAACGGAATTTTACACGAGGAAGCCTGCGGTCAGATATGAGATACGAGACACTTAGATATGAGACTGGTGCACGGGGCATTCTCTTCTGAAAACCCTAACACACCCTCCCGATAATTTATCGGGACAAATCTCATATCTCACCTTCTTTCGTTAATTTCTTTTGTAATCTATCCCATATTCCCTTCCATCTGCAGCCAGGTTTGTAAAATGAGTGTAGCGCTGATCATGTCTACCATCTCTTTGTTTTGCCGGTCTTTCTTTTTCATTCCGCCATCTATCATGCTCTGCAATGCCATTTGAGAAGTAAACCGCTCATCAACCGATTCAATTTTTACTGTTGGAAATTTTTCTTTGAGCAAGCGGATAAAACCTTTTACCTGGTGGGCGTTTGAAGACGGAGTGTTCATTAAAGTTTTAGGCCATCCAACAACAATACATTCAACCGCTTCTTTTTTCAGATAATTTTCAAGAAAAACAAAAATGTCTTTGGAGTGAACAGTATCTAATCCGTTAGCAATAATTTTTAAAGGATCAGTAACCGCTATTCCCACTCGTTTTGTTCCGTAATCAATCGCCAGAATTCTTGCCATGTTGCAAAGATAAGCGGAATTAGGGAATAGGATATAGGGAATAGGGAATAGGGAATAGGGAGGCTCCCCTATCTCCTAATTCCTATCCCCTATTTCCCCCTTCAAAAAATAATACTATCTTAGGTTTACTAATGAGAAATCGCCTTCTTATATTTTCTCTTTTTCTTTTGGCGGCAAGAATTTCTTTCTCGCAGGATATGTATTTTAATTGTTTTCAGCGCGCATTGCTTTACAACAATCCGGCTTTTACAGGTACATCCGGACAGTTGCGTGTGCAAACAGCCGGAAATTATTTATGGCCGGGCTCTGTGAATTATTTTATCGGGTACGGTTCTGTTGATCATTATTTAGGAGGAAGAAGTTCATTGGGTTTAACTTATAGTTATCAGAACGAAAACTCTTTTTATTTAAAATACGATTGCGGAATTTCTTATGCACAACGTTTTTTTCTTTTTAAGAAGAAACTTATTTTTCAACCTGCTGTGAGAACTTCTTATTGCCAAAGCAAAGTAAATTGGGGCTCACAACAATATAGAACTGAAGTTGATTCGTTAAAAGGATTTGTAAATGAACCAATAGAAGTTCCGGGGCTTTCAAAAAAATCTAACCTTGATCTTTCGGCAGGTTTTTTGCTTTATACCAAACAATTTTATTTCGGTTACTCTGTATTGCACATAACACAACCCGACGAAGGAATGTTAGCCTCAAGCAAGTTGCCAATGCGAATGGGAATTCAAACTGCTTACCAAATTGCTTTAGACAAACAATGGATGCTCATTCCAGCGCTCCAATACACCAAACAGGAGGATTTACAATTTGGCTCAGTTGGAATAAGTTGTATGTATAAAAAGTGGATTGCAGGATTAAATTATTCAACCAACAGATCACTTTCTATAAGCGCGGGCTGGCAGAATGAACGTTTTAAAGCCGGCATTTCTCATTCTGTATTTCTCAAAGGAGTTCCCTACAGCGCAACCTACGGAGCGTACGAACTAAATTTATCCTTTCTGTTTTTTAACCAGGATAAAGAAAAAAAATTTATTTCAATACAAGGATTTTAGGAAAGATCATTTTACGATCATGACTCCGCCAGTATACTTATGTACCATGTCAGGAATCCCTGTTTTTATCTCAACGTAATACTGGTAAACGCCTTGTTGCAAAACTTCATAAGCTGCTTTTCCATCCCACCCTTTAAATCTGTCAACAGTATTAAATATTCTCTTATTGTATTTATCTCGGATCTCAAAATAATAAGATTTCCAGTCTCCGGTACCATCAGGAGCAAAAAGATCATTAATTCCATCACCGTTGGGCGTAAACGTATTCGGAATGTACAAACTGTAAACCGTATCGCTTGCATACCCCAAAGCGTTTGCCATTGCGCTATCAACAATCACATCAGAAATAACTTTGCTCTGCACAAGAACATTTTCCTTTTTCTTGCAGGAAGAAAAAATTACTACGAGGACAATTGATATGAAAAAGATTTTTTTCAATAATTAAATTTAAAGAAAAAAAATCAAAAAAGAAAATTATCTGGAAATGATCAGTTTTTTTGTAACTGACTTTTCGTTTACAGAAAGTCTGTAAAAATAAATTCCGGAAGAAAGGTTGCGGGTGCTTACAGGAATTTTATACCAGCCTGAGTAAAAATTATTTTGCACAACTGTTGGAAGTGCATTTCCATACAGGTCAAAAATTTCGAGTTTTACTTTTGCAGGATCGTCTAACCTGAATTCAATTACGCAATTTTCTGAGGCGGGATTTGGAAAGCAATTAACTATAATTTTATTTTCGGAGTTTGAATTTACCCAACCGTTGTTGAGCGTAGGAGAATTTGCAAAATGAATAATTACATCGTTTGTATTGAAATTAGATTGAATGACTGAAACGGGCATACCAAACTCGTCCTGCGCTTTTATTGAAGTTAAAAACTGCCCGCTGTCCACTACAAAACTAATAGAAGAATCGAGCGGTAATAAAGCTGAAGGAATAATTACGGTTAACGAATCATTTGACAAATATGAAGTAAATGAAACATTGTTTCTATATCTCCAGTAATCTGCAAACCAATCTAAACTTGTAACAAAAACTCCGGGTGGCAAACCATTAATAAGATCCTGCTCAGCGTTTAATTTGTAATAACGTGTAGGATGAATTAAAATTACGTTGGGCGCATTGTTTGCCATATTACGATTAATTACATCTAACCAGGTTGCAACTTTTTGCGGGTAATTTGATGAAGAAATCGGGTTGGAGGCAAACACATCAGAAATGGCCATAGGAAACTCCCACACATTAGTAAGTTCACCACTAACAGATCTGTCCTTACGTTGCTGAAACGGAAAATTGGTTAAAAGATCTCCGGCGGGTTGTGTTGTACTGTTTACATATCCCAAAGTATCTAAGGCATTAATTAATTTATCATTAAAACAAAGGTAACCCGCTCTGAACGTTTTAACTGAAATTCCAAAATTACTTTCCAAAAGTTCTTTCGACACTTCTGTTTCGCCCAATACAGTTCCGCCAACTGTGCTGCCGCTTCCTGAATTAAACGGCAGATACGTTGAGGCCTGGTTTCCTAAAACACCAATGGGAAAAACAGTTTCATCATCAAAATCTGGAAAATGTCCCATTGAATGGCTGCCGGCAATGTGCCCTTTGCTAAGTACGTATTGAACCTGCACTATACTTGTTGCGTTGTAAAAAGAAGACAGCAATCCGTCGCCAATATAGTGCGTGGTAAAAAAGTACGAAGCTTTTAAGCCTATTGAATTTTCGTAATCGGCATAATAATGCATAGTGTCATAAGCAGTTGTTGCATCCACGTCATGCGTGATCATTAAAGCTGTTTTACTATCGTAAGGCGAAGTATGAATCCATACAGATCTTTTTGTGTGCGCAAGGTAAATTCCTTTAATAAAAAGTACCACCGCATCTGAGGTAGGTTCAAAACCGTTAGAGTAAAAACGGTGAGCGTCATAATCTCTGTTCATCTGATTGGTAACTATCAAATTTTTAAAAGAAAAACCCAAAGCATAGGCGGTTCCGGCTCCGTAAATTCTTTTTCCTACAGCCATAGAATTGTCTTCGTAATTTGCAAGTGACAGCGCGCCACTGGCGTTGTAGGTACGTGTATTAATTATTGAAGGATAAGATGTATCGCCTAATGAAATGGTTTGTTCCATTGTGTCGTTAAGCCATTTGAATGAAGCATCATTAAGAAAAATATTAAATTTTATACTGTAATGATTTGTTACCTGCACGCTCGAAGAAATACCAAACAAGGAAAAGAAATACGGATCTTTAATGTTCGGAGCAATAAGAACTCCTCCATTATTTACGTAAGCGATCAACGAATCTTTTTCCGGAACAGTAAAAGTTGTCAGATCGAATTTAGAAGAAGCCAGGATCATGCCGAACAACTTTGCAGAATCTACGTTTGCAGTAACAATAAAAGGAATTCCGGAAGTTTTAAGAATGTACTTTGCCGAATAAATTTCGCCGTCAGAAGTTTCTGCGTTTCGTACAGTAAGATCAAGCAGTGCTACAGTGCGTGCGTTTACAGACGAAGGTGTTTGCGCTGAAATTTTTATCTGCGAAAAAACAGAAATACAAATTAAAAAAAGCAGTGATTTACGGACTTTAAGCATCCTGCAAATTTACGAATTAAAAAATTAGCGGTAATTTAAAATTCGATGAAGTACATTATTTTTCTTTTATAGAGCACCTTTATACATTTAACTCTTTACCAACTTAAAAACCTTCTGCTTTCCGCCAATCGCCACCTTGCAAAAATAAATTCCGGCAGGCAATTCTTTGGTGCTTAAAGTAATTTTATGCTCGCCCGCAGGTTTTAAACTACCGGGCTTTATGTTAAAATCAATACTAAGTAGTTTTCTTAGAATTCATAGTACAAGCAATTGGCACCACTATCTTAAAACTCCAGTTCCTGCCCATATTAAAAATACCGCTTCTGCCAGTTCCGTTAACCGGGTAATTATCAAAATATTTCAGGCGGCTCATATTACTTTGGTAAGCAACATCTGCAAGATTATTTCCGTTTACATTAAAAGTAAACAACACTTTTCCTTTTTTATTTTTTACATCAGCTCCAATTCCGCAATTCATTAAAGTATATCCCTGTGTTTTTGTTTCTGTTCCGTAAGCAAGGTAGGCACGGTTCTGATCTGCAAAATACTGCACAGAAAATTTTATAAAAATAGAATGGAAACAACCAAGCCTCTTTTTAAAATCTGCCTGCAACTCAGAGTTGGTATGAAATGGCGGAATGAACGGAAGGTATTTTGTGCTGTCAGTAATTTTTGCCCCGTCTCCTCCCCTGTTGTATGCGTAAATCAACGAAACTGTATTCTCAAAATGCAACCAGTCTAAAGGATGTGGGTGAATATCCAAACTAAATTCTCCGCCATATAATTGCGCGCTTGTTTGCCTGAATTTAAAAACGGGGTATGCATTGCCTCCTTGCAAAAAAATTGAATCACCACCAAAAACACTCAGTAATTTTTCGTTATAAATGTAATTGCTGAGGCTATTGTTGAAAATTTCTGCGCTTATAGAAACGTGTTGCCCTTTAAAAAAAACCCCAATGTCTTGCTGCAAATTAAATTCAGGTTTAAAATCAGCATTACCCAGTTGCTGAAAACCGGTTCCGGGATGAACTCCTTTTGCCGAGATCTCTGCAATGTTTGGCGAGCGGTAGCCCCTTGCAATATTCA
>JACMLS010000841.1 GCA_014379485.1 Bacteroidia bacterium
CTTGACTTCACCTATCCTAAATATGAAAACGGATGGAAGTTTACAGCAGATTCAACAGGTATTATTTCAATGAACAACAAAAAATATCCGTATTTGTATTGGGATGGGCCTACCAATGTTCCCACAGATAAAATTAACTGGCAGGAAGGTTTTGTTGTTTCAAAAGAAAACCTAATAAACTTTTTTGAAGAAAAACTTTCTGCTATGGGTTTAAACTCAAAAGAAATTGCTGACTACATAACGTTCTGGTGTCCTATTATGAACACTAATAAAAAAAATTACATCCATTTTGTTTTTAATGAAGAGTACAACAAATTTGCGAAATTGACCGTTACACCAAAACCAGATAACCTTTTCAGGGTTTATATGATCTGGTCTAAAGCAGACGAAAAGATAAACTCAAGTCTTACCGAACAAAAAATTCTATCGTTTAAAAGGACAGGTTTTACAGTTTTGGAATGGGGAGGCGCAGAAACCAAAGTTACCATTCCGTAAATTTTCTGTGAATTCAACAGAATTTCAAAGACATACGTTACAAAATGCAAAATAATTTGCTTTCTAATTTAAAAACATCTTATATTTGCAGCTCATGTTAAACAATAAGCTATATATTATTCTCTATTGCAACCCGATTAATATGCGATTTATTCGCTAATCAGGGTTTCTAAGCTTATTGTTCTTTTTTCATTTCCTTTTATTTTTTCCAAATCATATCACCATGAAAAGTGTTAGTAAAACTATACTGCATAACCTGAATACCTTAATCGTAGTCGTAGATCCGGCAGGCGAGGTAAACTATGTAAGCCCTTCTGTACAGCGTTTACTTGGCTTTAACAGTTCTGAACTTTTAGGTAACGGCTGGTGGAAATTGCCGCGAGCCTCAGAAGAAGAAAGTGTATCAGTAAAAAATCAGATACTGGCCGGAATAAAAACTCCCGCAAATTTAATTCCGGTTATTGAACGCGAAATGACCACCTCAACAGGCGATAAAAAATGTATCGTCTGGAACACTTGTATTGCTGACGACGGATCTCTGATTGGTATAGGCTATGACATTACCGATCGCAAAAGAGCAGAATCACAGCTCAGTAAAAAATTAAAAGAGTTGCAGGTAAAAAACACTGAGCTCACAGAAAGTATTAACTATGCAAAACGTATTCAGCAAAACATTCTTTCAAATCCTGAAGGTTTGTCGGAATACGTTTCTGATTCTTTTATTCATTACCAGCCAAAAGACATTGTAAGCGGTGATCTGTATTGGTATTTCAAAAAAGAAAATAAATTATACGTTGCTGCGGTTGATTGCACCGGACATGGAGTGCCCGGTGCTTTAATGTCTGTAATTGCAAATGGTTTACTGCGAAACATTATTGTAAAAAGAAATCTTGCCAACCCTTCTGAAATTCTTTTTGCATTAGATGAAGAATTGCAAATAGCCTTGATGAATGAAAATTCTTTGGACGGAATGGATGTTGCCCTTTGCGAAATAGATCTGCTGACTAAAAAACTTTCTTTTGCAGGCGCTTTCAGACCATTGGTACTGATAAGAAATAATGAGCTTATTGAATTTAAAGCCAGTAAATACCCCATAGGTTTTTACTCTGATGCAAAAAAACAATTTGATCTGCATGAATACGATTTGCAAAAGGGAGATTCTCTTTATTTATTTTCTGACGGATACAGCGACCAGTTTGGCGGCGAAAAAAATAAAAAGTTTCAGCGAAAGAATTTTTATTCGTTGTTACTGAGCATACAGGATATGGAAATGAACGAACAATGTTCATTCCTGGAATATGCACACAACAACTGGAAACAGGATTGGCCGCAGACGGATGATATTTTGGTGATGGGTTTGAAGATTTGAGCTTATACATTTTTTCACCACTGAGGACACTAACATTGCACTAAGCTTTCACTGAGAGATTTTCTTAGTGAAAACTTAGTGGCCCTATGTGAACTTAGTGGTGAAGGAGGCCGTAAACTCTAATCCTCATCGCCAATAGCCTGCTGATGCCAGTTAAATCCGCCTGAATATTTTCCTTCCCAATAAAACTTGCTGCGTTTTTTTTCTGAACCTACTTCTTCCATCGTATCGCAATCATACAAACGTCCGTTGATCATGGTGTACTTAACGGTTTCAGAATTATGAATATCATCCAGCGGATTTTTATCCATGATAATAATATCTGCAAGTTTTCCTTTTTCAAGCGAGCCGATCTCAGTATCCATTCCTAAATATTTGGCGCCGTTCATAGTTGCGCAACGCAATGCTTCCATATTTGTCATTCCGCCTTCTTTAAGCAACCACAATTCCCAATGCGCGCCCATGCCTTGCAATTGCCCGTGTGCGCCAAGATTTACACATACACCTGCATCTAATAATTTTTTGCAAGCACGCGCGTATAAACGATGTCCGTTCTCATATTCTTCTTCAGGAATTATTTTGCGGTGACGTGAGCGTGGCTCTACAATAAAACGTGGTGTGTATTTTAATAACCGTTCTTTTTTCCACACTTCATTTCTTTCGTACATATAATCTTCGCCGTTGATTGCTCCGTAACAAACAATAAGTGTTGGTGTGTAACCTGCTTTTGTTGCGCCCCATAATTTTGTTACATCCTCAAACAAAGGTGCAAAAGGTAAATTATGCTCAACACCTGTATGCCCGTCTATAATGTGCGTTAAATTATACCAGGACGTAGAGCCTCCTTCAGGATACACCATGATTTTTTGTTGCAGTGCGGCTTCTATTACCTGCTGTCTTTGCTCACGGCGCGGCTGGTTGTAACTCTTTACAGAAAATGCGCCAAAAGCTTTTGTTCTTGTAATGGCAGATTTTGCATCGTCTAAAGAATTAATAACTGCTTTAAAATCTCCGTCTGCTCCGTACAAAATCCAACCCGTAGAAAAAATCCTGGGGCCAATCATACTTCCTGCTTTTACCATTTCTGATTGAGAAAAAACCATTTCTGTATTGGAAGAAGGATCGTGGGTTGTGGTAACACCGTAGGCAAGATTTGCATTATAACTCCATTGTTTTTGCGGACTCAAACCATGACGAAATGTTCCGAGATGCGCGTGCACATCAACAATACCCGGCATAATTGTTTTTCCGCTGCAATCGGTTATTTTTGCGCTTTGAGGTATGGTTACAGCAACAGAGGTTCCTATTTCTGTAATACGGTTGTCAGTGATAATAATTGTTCCTTTTTCAATCACTTCATCACCTTTCATGGTAATGATACGGGCATTAGTAAGCGCTCTGATTTCTTTTGGCTTATCAGCATCTGCAATTAAATTAATTTTTATTCCAACAGAATCCATTGCTGCAATTTTTTCAGGAGCACCTGGCAAAAAATCAAACCGGTTTTTAAGATCGTTGGTAAAATATTCTTCGCCTAAAGTCCAGTGAATTTTTGTTCCGTCGCCACTCCAATGCAGATTAATTCCTGCATCTCGTGCAACTTGTGCAGATGGCAACGATGAAAGGTTTGCAGAAAGATCAATTGTTTTTCCGCTTGCAGGAAAAGCAGCCACATACACTTTAAATAATTCTTTATACGCGATCCATTTATTATCGGGGCTCGGCACAAAAGCATTGGTGTACTTACTTGTAAAGTGAATACGCATATCATTTCCGTTCAAATCACAACTCTTAAGTGCATTGTCCTCTCCTTCGTTACTCTGAAAGAAAATTCTTTTTCCATCGGCA
>JACMLS010000842.1 GCA_014379485.1 Bacteroidia bacterium
CTTTTCGATAAGAAAGGATTATTAATAGCCACGCCGGTTGCTCAAGGCGCATTTAATTTGTGTTGTCCCTTAGTTAGGAGGTTTAAATAAAAAATTAAGAACTTTCTTTATCAGCTCAAGTCGGGCAAAAGAGTATAATCGTCTTGACCTTTTTTCTTTCTGATATTCTCTTATGATTCTGCTAATTCTTTTAACTACCCATTCTTGAATTCGTTATTTTCCATTGTAAAATTGCTTTATATCTAACCAATTTATAATTGATTTACAATAGGTTCTGGATTGGGTCGAAAATGATGTAAAAGCTTCTAACTAAAAAGCCGTTGAATAACAATACGTTATCAACGGCTTAATTTTCTGCGGAAACTGAGAGATTCGAACTCTCGATACAGTTTCCCGTATACAACCTTTCCAGGGTTGCTCCTTCAGCCACTCGGACAAGTTTCCAGTTTAATTTATAAAAGAACAATAAAATTCGGGGCACAAATATACTAAATTTATAGGGACTCGAAGATTTAGGATTTTTAAGGACTGAACTTGCGGACTTCCGGACTACCGGACTTTTTTTTCCAGACTAAAACGCACTCCCTGATTTTTCTAAGGCAAAGGAAACTCAGGCGTGGTAACCACATTACTCTGGTGCAGAGATTTATCGTAGATATACACAACGTATTTAATGAATTTATGAGTTGTAGTAGGGCGCAATTCAGTTAGTTTAACTCTTATTTCGCCATTCATACTTTTGTCTTTGCCGGTTTGTTCTATGAAGGGAATACGGAATTTGTAGTACTGCGTATCATTTACCATAGGGTTGGCGTTAAAATACGCAGACCAGGTTCCGTCCGTTTTTTTGTACATATATTTCATGTACATATTAAAATAATATTTTCCGGTGCTGGTAAAAGAGCCGCTGGTGTCTTCGGGCTTTAAGCCAAAATCTCCGTCGCCATCTGTAAATTTAATTGTAAAATAGGCAGAATCGTCGTCGTAATTTGTAAAATTCTTATAAGAAATTTCAGGGCTGGTCGGAAAATCCTGTTTTTTAATGCAGGCAGTTAAGGCAAGCAGTAAAACAGCAGTGAGATTAAGTGCAATAACCGTATTTTTACGAAAGATCATTAAGTATAAAATTAAGCAATATTTTTGTGAATACCATGCTTCTACGGGCTCAGCATGACAAAAAACCCGACGGACTCAGCATGAAAAAAAGTTAAGGTGAAAACAGAGCACATATTCAGCATAAATAACGAAAAAAACTTTAACGATATTGCTTTAGAGATCTTTCATTTTCAATACAAAGGCAATGAAATTTACAGGCAATTTTGCGATCTGATGAAAGTTGATCTTTCTTTGATAGATCATTTTTCTCAGATTCCTTTTCTTCCTATAGAACTTTTTAAATCTAAAGAAGTTTTCACTTTCGTGGAAGAAAAAAACAGGCCGCAACTTTTTACCAGCAGCGGAACAAGTGGACAAATTACATCCAAACACATAGTGAGCGATGTTGCTGTTTATGAGCAAAGTTTTTTAAAAGGCTTTGAGCTCTTTTACGGTTCGCCAAAAGAATATTGCATTCTTGCGTTGCTTCCGTCTTATTTAGAAAGAAGCGGTTCTTCTTTGGTGTATATGTTTCAGCATTTGATTGAAATGACTAAAGAAAACGGAAGCGGATTTTATCTTCATAATTTAAATGAACTGAAAGAGAAAATTTCAGCACTCAAAAAATCGAAACAAAAAACAATTTTACTTGGTGTAACTTATGCATTGCTTGATCTTGCAGAAATGAATGTGCCGCTCAACGAAAATTTTAGGTTAATGGAAACTGGCGGAATGAAAGGAAAAAGAAAAGAACTTTTAAAAGAAGAACTCCACACTATCCTCAAAGAAAAATTTTCTGTAAACACCATTCATTCAGAATACGGAATGACAGAATTGCTTTCTCAGGCCTACTCAAAAGGAAACGGAATTTTTGAATGTCCGCCCTGGCTAAAAATTCTGGTGCGCGACCCTTACGATCCCACACAACTTTTACCGGCAAACAAAACCGGCGCACTAAACGTAATAGATCTCGCCAACATAAATTCCTGTTCTTTCATAGCTACATCAGACCTCGGAAAAGTTAGCGAAAACAACTCGTTTGAAATTCTTGGAAGAATAGACGACGCGGAACTGAGAGGTTGTAATTTGATGATGCTGTAAGAAAGACTGAAGCTGTTTTTAGCACGGAGTTCATGGAGTTTCACAGAGAATAATTTTTTCAAAAATTTCGAACTCTCCTTTGTTCTCTGTGCGCCTCAGTGCCTCCGTTCCTCCGTGTCAAATTCTGCTTTACAATTGTCCCAGCAAAGTATTAAGCGCCTCTTTTAAATTTGGAATGTAAGTGCAGATGCGCGGATCTTCTTTGCTTCCGCCAAAACCTGTGGGTGTTTCGTTGGCGGTATCGTAAATAGTTTTTAATTGCGCTTTCAGTTCTGCCGGATTTAATTTTTTTAAACTCCACACAGCCATTACACGTGTAAAATTATCTTTGGTATCATCTTTAATATAATCCACTAATAATTTTTTAGATTCTGTTGTATTCATATTTCCCAAACACCTCACAGCAGAGATCATTAAATGATTGTTGGCGCAATTTACAAAAGGGCTTATGAGTAAAAATTTATCGCTCAGTTTTAAATGATTCACCAACTCTAGTGCAGCGTGCTGGTTAAAAAATAAATTTATTTCATGATCCCTGAAACCTGCTGGTTTTTGTTTCAGGTATTTGTTGGTGTACTCCGTTACAAATTTTGTATCAACTGGCAATCCTTTGTATGAATTCCAGATAGCGGTCATTACTTTTTCGTAAGTTGCCATTGGCAAATGCGCCTGGTGGTAACTGTGCCTGAAAGTAGAAAGCGCTTTTCCGCCACTCACAATTGCATAACCACTTGTTGGGGTTGGAATGCAATAGCCGATGTCTGATTTTTTTATAAAAAGATAAACCGTATCAATCATATGAAAATAAAAGGTAGGCGCATCCTCTTCGTTGTCTTTTGTGCAAACAGAGAGCATGTGAAAGCCCTGCAAAGTAAATTCACTTTCAATTTCTTTTCCGCCTAAATTTTTAATCACTTTTATTTTTACCGATCCTCTTTCTGAGTTGATCACTTTTCCCAAAACAAAATATTCTGAGTTGTTAATCACGTCTTCCTGCCAGGGTTCGCTCCAGGTTAAGGCAGGCAATAGGGAATAGGCAAAAGTGAATAGGGAGAGAAGAAGCAGACGTTTCATTTTTTTTTGATTAGAAAAGATTTGTAAAGTTAAGAATAGTTTCATTAGACCAAATTCAAAAACTGTGCCTTGTTTCTTTTTTACCA
>JACMLS010000843.1 GCA_014379485.1 Bacteroidia bacterium
CATGTTAATATCACCAGCTAACGCAGTATATGCGTCAAAAATAAAAGTGCCGGAAGTATTTAGATTAATTGGAGCGCTTAACCAAAATACATAAGCTGAATCGCCAGGCGCCAAGGGGCCAGGAACAACCTCTGTAAAGGGAGCACCACCATTAATACGATACATTACGTTGATATTAGATTCAGTTGTTGTACCCAAGTTTTTAATTTGAGCAACAATTGTATCTAGTCCATAATTACAGTTTTGAATCATGGTAGCATTTAAAGGCACAACAAATGTGGTAGTTAAATCCGGAGTGACAGTTCCAGCAGGAAAAATAATGAAAGAGCTGGTTAAAGCACCAGGCGAAGGTCCAAATCCGTCACCGCTCGCAACGAAATTAGCAGTTTGGTTACCAGTTAAACCTGCAGTTACAGTAACATCGACAGTAAAGATGTAAGAAATTGGAGAACCAGTTGGCGTTGGAGTTTCAATACCACCATAATTATTGTCATTATCGCCCCAAGAAACAACCTGACCTGCAATTGCATTTAAAGCTTCAGCCGGTTGACCACCATTTTGTGTACCTGGAAATGGATTAACTGCATTGGTTGGAGTAATTCCGGCAGGGAAAGTAATCGTAAGCAAATCAACATATTCCTCATCTAAGTTTGATAAAGTCAGTGTCATGTTTAATGTCATAGATGTACCTGCAACATATTGAGTGTTGCAAACAATGTTACCGGCAACTTGATTAACTCCAATCGGATTTCCAGCTTGTTCAGCGTGAGCTCCTGATCTTTTAAATGGATTTTTAATTTGCAATTTGCTTTGCGCAGTACC
Organism: Bacteroidia bacterium; assembly: GCA_014379485.1. Classification (GTDB taxonomy): domain Bacteria; phylum Bacteroidota; class Bacteroidia; order B-17B0; family Aurantibacillaceae; genus AM-1111. Next base: position 823 of record JACMLS010000843.1, read on the forward strand.
TGCAGCAGCAAACATTGAAGCGAATGCTAATAAGTAAATTTTTTTCATTTTTTTGTAGGTTGGTTTATAATTATAATAATGGCCGCAAAAATACATAAATTCTCTTTAGTAAAGAGGTGTGTTTGGCGATGAAGTGACCATTTTAACGTTGTTTTTTAAAGAAAAATGCGTTAAAAAAAATCCCGCCATATTTTGACAGGATTTTCTAAGTGTTATTTAACAATTCAGGCCTTTTTAAATCTCGGGGCCAGGTAATTTTTACAAGTGAATCACTTCGCCATAAGCTTGTGCAGTTGCTTCCATTATTGCCTCGCTCATTGTTGGGTGGGGATGAATCGATTTTAACAGTTCGTGGCCTGTGGTTTCTAATTTTCTTGCAACTACAAGTTCTGCTATGAGCTCTGTTACATTTGCGCCTATCATGTGGGCACCCAACAGTTCTCCGTATTTGGCGTCAAAAATAACTTTCACAAAACCATCACTCGCTCCGGCTGCTTTTGCTTTACCACTGGCAGAAAACGGAAATTTTCCCACTTTAATTTCGTAGCCTGCTTCTTTTGCCTTTTTCTCTGTCATACCAACAGAAGCAATTTCTGGTTGGCAGTAAGTACAACCGGGTATGTTGTTATAGTCAATTGGCTCTACATGCATTCCTTTAATTTTTTCAACGCAGGTAATTCCTTCTGCGCTTGCAACGTGCGCAAGGGCCTGGCCGGGTGTACAATCTCCAATTGCATAATAACCCGGTACGTTTGTGGCGTAAAATTTATCGGTCAGAATTTTTCCTTTGTCTGTAGAAATACCTACTTCTTCAAGTCCTATTCCTTCAATGTTTGTTGCAATTCCAACAGCAGATAAAACAATATCTGCTTCCAGTATTTTTTCTCCGGTTTTTGTTTTCACTTTTGCTTTGCAGCCTGCGCCACTTATATCAACACTTTCAACACTTGCATCAGTCATTATTTCTATTCCCATTTTTTTAAAGGAGCGTTCAAGTTGTTTAGATACTTCTTCGTCTTCAACCGGAACAATAGCTGGTAAAAATTCAACTATAGTAACTTTTGTTCCCATAGTTGCATAAAAATAAGCGAACTCAACACCAATTGCACCCGAGCCAACCACGATCATTGATTTTGGTTGTGTGGGCAAGCTCATAGCTTCGCGGTAACCAATTATTTTTTTTCCGTCCTGCGGAAGATTTGGCAATACTCTTGAGCGTGCACCTGTTGCAATTATTATATGTTTTGCTTCAACCACAGTAATTTTTCCGTCAGCTGCTTTTACTTCTACTTTTTTTCCGGGTTTTACTTTTCCGAAACCGTTTATTACATCAATTTTATTTTTTTTCATCAGAAACTGAACGCCTTTGCTCATTCCATCAGCCACATCGCGGCTGCGTTTTATTACCGCGCCAAAATCTGCGTTTATGTTTTCTGCAGTTAAACCGTAATCTTTTGCGTGATGTAAGTATTCAAACACTTGTGCGCTTTTTAATAAGGCTTTGGTAGGTATACAGCCCCAGTTAAGACAAACGCCTCCAAGACTTTCTTTTTCAATAATGGCAGTTTTAAAACCAAGTTGCGAAGCGCGTATTGCGGTAACATATCCGCCGGGCCCGCTTCCAATTACAATTACATCGTAGCTCATAAAATTTAGTTTAATACAGATGCGAAAATAGTGAAAAAAATGGATGGAAGGCCGGAAGATTAGTGAACCCTGAAGGGAAATTCTGATTTTATTTTCCTTTTGGGTGGAAGATTGGAATCCCGAATGAAAAATTCGGGACAAGGTGTTGGAATATTGGGTGGAGAAAAAACCGGTCGAATTCAGAAAAATGCAGACTTTTGGTACATTAGGGACTTAAAGCTCTTGAGTCCCGTGTGTCCCGAAAGTCCCTTGGAGCTAAATAAAAAAGGCCTTCGTTAAAAACAAAGGCCTTTTAAATTATCAAGAGTTTAAATTTTATTCCCCAAACTTTTCCATCAGATCAGCAGATGCACCTGTGTTGCTGTAACCACCATCGTGCATTAAGTTTTGCATGGTTACCATTTTAGTCAGGTCGCTAAACATAGTTATACAATAATCTGCACAACTTGCCGCATCAGCATTACCAAGCGGGGCGTTTAATGCTGCAAAATCAAAAAATGTTTCAAATCCTTTTATGCCTGAGCCTGCAGTAGTTTTTGTAGGACTTTGAGAAATGCTGTTTACACGCACCTTGCGGTATTTACCATAATGGTAACCAAAACTTCTTACAATAGATTCTAATAATGCTTTTGCATCTGCCATATCTGTGTAAAAAGAAAAAGTTCTTTGTGCAGCCATGTAAGATAAAGCAACAACACTTGCGCCTTCGCTCAGCGCATCAAGCTTATATGCAGCTGCCAGCATTTTGTGTAATGACAGTGCAGAAATATCTAAAGTCTTATCGTAGTAATCGTAATTTAATTCAGGGTAACCAATGTTCTTTCTAATGTTGGGACTTTGCGCAATTGAATGCAGCATAAAATCTATTTTGCCTCCTAAAAACTCCTGCGACTCAACAAGCATTTTATTTATTTCTTCAACGTTTGTTGCGTCTGCCGGAATTACTTTGCTGTTTGTTTTTGCGGCCAGTTCATTTATTTTACCCATACGCAATGCAATGGGCGCATTGGTTAACACAATTTTTGCGCCTTGCTCAACTGCCTTTTCGGCAACTTTCCACGCAATGGAGTTTTCATCTAAAGCACCGGTAATAATTCCGCGCTTGCCTTGTAATAGGTTGTTTGACATAGTGATGATTTTAGGTGACAAAGATAATGGAATATTGGAATGTTGCGGTAATGGGATGTGAACGCTGAAGGGAAAATTCAAGAAGAAATTTCTGTTGGGTGGAAGGATGGAATATTGGAAGAGTGGGGCAGAGGTACATCCAATCTCCCAGTAAATCGTGTTTATTTCACTTCTGCTACTCTGCTTATTCTTAAAAAACGTTTTTCGTAATAAGGAGATTCTTTATAGGAAGAAATAATTACTCCGCCTCTTTTTTTGTTGCTTGAACAGTGAATGAACCTGAGTTCTTCTCCTAATTCAGAAATTACAATTCCTACGTGGCCCGCTCTTCTGTTGGCAGCGTTGGTGCCGGTAAAAACAATTACGTCTCCTTTTTTACAAGAGTCTTTATTTATTTTTGTTCCGAAGTTGATATAATCGATAGAGGAACGCGGAACTTTTTTTCCGAAATGTCCGAAAACGTAATAGACAAAGCCCGAACAATCAAAACCGATCTTGGGGTCGCAAACAGCATAACGGTATTTTGTTCCGAGGTGTTTTTTTGAGAAAGCAAGTATACTATCGGCACTTAAAACATCTTCTTTGTTTGGTGAAGAGGTGTCTTCTTTCTTTTTAGAAATTTCAATAGCTTTGTTTGAAGCCTGCGGAGTTTTTTTTCTTCTTGATTTCTTTTTTACTTTTTTACGCGGAACCGATTCTTTTTTAATCTGCGCAGGTGTGTTTTCTTTAGTTTGCGAAAAAGAAAGAAAGGAAATGAACCCTGCTAAAATAAAAAAAAATATTTTTTTGTGTAGGCGCATTGTTCTCAGAAAAACTTTGACCGGGATAATTCATTTAACCTTTGTTTTTCATCAGCTAAAAATACAATTAAAAAAGTAAATGCTTTGTTAAACAATGTTAGTAAATGTAATTACTAGTTAACACTCTGCAATGGAATATTGGAGTGTTGGAATGGTGGAATGATGGGTGTGGTTTCGCTGAAGAGAAAGAATTTTTCTTTAGTGTATACTACCCAGCATTCGGTTATTCCAACATTCCATCAGAACGTTTGTTTTTTTTGGGTAATAGTTTTTTTTTGTCGCTTCCCATTATCCACAGCAATAAAACCGGAAGCAGAAACATATCAGCCGTTACAGCTACAATCAGTGTTATGCAAATCAGGAATCCGAAATAAAAAGTACTCTGAAAATCTGAAGTCATTAAACTCATAAATCCTCCAATGAGAATAAAAGTGGTAACAATAATAGGCCTGCCGGTTTCAAAATAAGTGCGTTTAAAAGCATACAGCACAGATTTTCCATAGCCTAATTCAATTTTAAAGCGAGAAATAAAATGTATGGTATCATCTGTAGCAACGCCAAATGCAATTGAAAACACAAGAGAGGTAGCGGCTTTAAGTTCTATGCCCATAAAACCCATAAGGCCCGCAATTAAAACCATTGGAATAAAATTGGGAATAATAAAAACAATTACCATTTTTATTGAACGATGCAGAAACCAGGTTAAAAATCCTATCACCACAATAGAAAATGCAAATCCCTGCAGCATATTGGTTACCATGTAGTCATTGTTCTTATCCATTAAAGAAGCAGCACCGGTAATCTGCACATCCATTACCGCGGGATCAATATTTTTATTGAGGAATTCAAAAAACTTTTTGTTGCGTTCTTTTATTTTTAAACTGCCAATGTCCTGCATTTTGCCGGTGATGCGGCAGGTTGCTCCTGAAGTGTCAATAATACGCCTGATGTCTTTGTTCTTTTTATTTTTTGTAATGTGTTTTTTCAGATCTGCATAATCTTCTTTTGTTGGAAAAACATAAAAAGCTGTTTCACCATCATTAAAGGCTTTGTTTAAATTTTTTGTGAGGATTGCCGGAGAAAATAAAAAACCAATGCCGTATTCATTCACTAAATAATTATCTATTTTATTAATGGATTCCAAGGTTTCATAATCCCAGGCTTTTTTATTTCCTTTTAAGTGAACGTACAATTCAAAAGGTCTTACGCCTGAATATTCCTTGTCAAAAAAATTGAAATCCTGTTTTACTTTTATTTTATCGCTCAGGTCCTCGAGCAGAATGTTGTTGACCTTTACTTTTGAAATTCCCCAGCCGGCAGCAGCGAGCAGCAAGACTGTTATTACAATTATTCCTTTCTGGTTTCTAAAAATCCAGAACAAAGAATTGCGCATGCGTGAGTAAGTAGAATTATTGTGATCGTAGAGTTTAACTAATTTTTTTGGCGTAAAAAGATACAACAGAGCAGGAAGTAAAGTATAAGTGAGAATAAAAGCAATAACAATTCCTACAGAGGTATAAATTCCGAATTCTTTTATGGGTTGTATGGAAGAAAAAAGTAAAGAAAGAAATCCAACAACAGTAGAGATCAGCGTGAGGAATGTGGGAAAGCCTACTTCTTTTAAAATGAGTTTAAAGATCTTTTTCTTTTCTGTTTTTTTGTGAAGTTCTTCAAAGTATTTAGAGAAAAAATGAACAAGGTCGCTCATGCCTGCAATAAAAACCATAGTGGGCAGCATTACGCACATTACGTCTATTGGTTTGTTGGTGGCTCCCATAAATCCAAGGGTCCATAAAATTGCTACGAGTACAATACATACCGGAACAATTATTCCGTACAAACTTCTGAAAGAGATCCACAGAAAAAGAACGATCATGCAAAATGAGAGTACCAGAAAAACTAAAAACTCACTCTGCAGTTTTTTTAAATACACATCCTGCGCCACAATTCTTCCAACATAATGAACTTCATCAAAAGCATATTTTTTAAAAGCTCTTTCTATTTTATTTGAAAGCGTATCAGAACTTTTTTTTGAAAGTCCGTCGGCAGTTTTTACGTAGATACAGATTGATTTTGCGTTTTTAGGAAAAATTGAACCGATCAGAATGGGTGATGCGTAAATGGATGCTGAATCTTCACTGTAATATTCAGGCGATTCGAATCTCAGAACAGGAAGTTCAAAAGGCATCAGGCCGCCGAGGTGCGGACTTTTGATGTTGGTGGGAGATTCAACTTTTTTTACTGTGTCAATTTTTTCGAGATCGTGTGTAAGCGAATCAATTTTTACTAAAAACTCTTTTCTGAAAATCCCTTTTTTATTTTCAATGCCAAGTAATACAAACTCGTTATCGTATTCAAAGGTGTTTCTGAACTCCAGGTAATTATCTAACTGTACATCTTCTTTCGGAAAAAAAGCTTCAAAATCGTAATTGAATTTTAATTTTGTAACAAAAAAACCGGCTACAATGCTTACCAATAACACCAGTACCAATACAAGTATACTTTTTCTTTTCTGAGGATCGTTCATAGAATCAAATCCATTCTCTGCCGGATTTTCAATCTAAAAGTACCTGTTTTAAAACATAAAAAAAAATGCAGAAAGCTGTTGAAACTTTCTGCACGTTCATTGAATATATTTGGTGTTTATGCCATTTTTTTAGGTTTTGTAAAAACGTATCTCCTGAGCACCAGGTAAAGTACAAAAAGAAAAATATAAAAGGGCCATATATAAGTTAATACCAGTACCATTTTTTTAATGAAAGTCCATCCGGTTCCAAATGCAGTTCCAAGATCGCTTACGTAAGATTCTTCAACTTTAGCAGGTTCGTTGGTAAATACAGTTTGCTGATAGAATTCAAGATTTATTGTGCTATAGGCAACCTGGTCTTTCAGTAAATTCAATCTTCCGGTTTTGGCTTCAATTTCTTCATGCACTACCCTTATCTCATTTTCTGCCTGCAAAACTTCTCCTATAGTGCGCGCCTTGTTTCTTAAAATTTCCATATAGCGCGCTTCCACTTCTTTTTTTGTTTTCAACCTGCTTTCAATATCAACGTACTCTGCACTTACATCATCTGTTCGTATGTTTTTAAAGTTTGTAAAAACAGATTGCTTCATCAGGTCTTTAATAAGAGCGCTGAAGTTTTCCTGGCGCACTCTTATACACATTCTGCCTTCTGCTACGCCGTTGCTTGTTTGCTGATTTGCAGTTGAAATGTATGCCCCGTATTTTTTTACGATCAGATCAATCGTATCTGCAGAATGATCAAGGCTCTTTACCTGTATTTTTATGTCTGCTGTTTGTATGATCTGTTTCTGAACCGCTTTTTCTTTTTCTTCGTCAGGGGTTTTATCTTTTATTTTTTTTGTACCTCCTCCAATTATTGTATCTGTTAATGTTTGCGGAATTACGCCAGGCTCCGGAATAACTGTGTTGCCTTCGGGAATGTTTGCCGTGAAAACTCCTGCAGTTGGTTTTTCGTCGGTGGGCATTACTGTCGCTGCATTATTTTCTGTGGGAGGATAAACATCTTTTTTGCTTGAGAAAGAACTTTCTTCTGCGCTGGGGCTGCAGGCCACCATAAATAAGGGAATGGCAATTGCAAAGAATTTTTTGTTCATGGTGAGGTAGGTTAATTGGTTTTGTATTTATTCTGAGAATACAAAAAGAGTAACCCCTTTTAAAATCTAAAAAGTGTTAAGAAGATTTTGAGAAACGTGTTAAGGATTTCTTTTAAA
>JACMLS010000088.1 GCA_014379485.1 Bacteroidia bacterium
CCTGCTTCATCTAAATGAAATTTTACTTCCTCTTTATCAAAGAAAACAGAACCGGCAGCCTGGCGTTTTGCTCTAAGTTTTTTTGCAAGACGGTCTAACACAAAAATTTCTTCTTTGTATTCTCCTTCTTTGGTTTCAATGGTTGTTTGTACGTCTTCGTAAGAAAATCTTTTGTCAGAATAAATTACCGTTTTTCCGTACCACTCGCTTAAAATATCTGCATTTTCATCTAATTCAAAAACTGCGCTGAATGTGTATTTCTCTTCGTTAGGTCTTAACGAGCAGGCAAAATTACTCAACACTTCAGGCAACATGGGCACACAACGATCAACAAGATAAACAGATGTTGCTCTCTTTACCGCTTCATCATCCAATAAAGTTCCCGGTTTTAAATAATGTGTTACGTCTGCAATATGTACACCTACTTCCCAGTTTCCGTTTTCTAATTTCTTTAACGAAAGTGCATCGTCAAAATCTTTTGCATCGTGCGGGTCAATGGTAAACGTAAGTACTTTTCTGAAATCTCTTCTACGTGCAATTTCACTTTCGGTTATTTGTGTGGGTAAACTTTTTGCGGCTTTTTCAATAGCTTCCGGAAAAACCATTGGCAAACCATACTCTGCCATAATTGCGTGCATTTCTGTTTTATGCTCTCCGGGGTAACCAAAAATTTCAATTACTTCTGCTGTCGGATTTTTTTCTCCGTCTTTCCACTCTGTCATTCTTGCCAGTACTTTCTGCCCGTTCTCAACTCCCATTCTTTTATCGTGCGGAATATAAAAATCTACATGAATTTTATAACTGTCGCACACCATAAAACAGGTTTTTGGCAGCACTTGCACAGTACCCACAAAATCTGTTTTGTTTCTTTTAATCACTTCAACAACTTCGCCTTCTTTTTTTCTTCCTGACCCTTCACGCAATTGTATTCTTACAAGATCTCCGTTCAGCGCATTTTTAGTTTTGCTTTCATGTATAAAAATATCTGCTTCTTCATCTTTAACAGTAACATAAGCGCTGCCCTGCGAAGTAAAGTCGATGGTTCCTTCAAGGGTTCTTTTTCCGCCTTTAATTGCAAACTTTCCTCTTTCAGGTTCAATCAAAAGTCCTTTGTTTGCCAGCTCTTCCAGCACTTCAATAATTTTAAACCGGTCGCCTTCCTGGTCCATTTCAAGGGCCGCGCCAATTTGTTTGTAGTTATACGATCGTGAAGGATTATTCTTTAAAAAATCAAGAACTGATTCGAATAAAAAATGTTTTTGGGGTGCTTTTTTCTTTTTTGCCATTGTGATGTAAAGCTACACATTTGAGAAGGAGAAGGTGTTTTGGAGCAGAATTTTTATTAACACGGTTATTTACCACTAGCATGTAAACTTGCCACAGATTGCACAAATTACCACAGATTGGCCTCACAGATTTTCTTATAATCTGTCCCTTAAATCTGCGCAAATCCGTGATCCCGATAGCTATCGCAAATGCGTCAAAATAAAAACCGTTTTTTAATATCGAAATCAAAACGCATGAGCCGCCGAGTGCGCTGCCCTTGGCCATTCGGTGCGAACTGAAAGTTTTCCGCATGAGGGGCTGACTGTGCGACAGGAAAAGCTTTCAGTTGGCGAATGGCCTTGACTTTTTGCCTACTTTTTTGTCAAGTTATATAACAATTGGAACTCTAAATCCGGATAAAGAAAAGTGATTGAGATTCAATAATTTAGAATCACTTTTCTTAAGAGAAAAAAGTAGGGGATCTCCGCGCGCGCAAGCCTAGCAACAGCTTTTCAGTTGAGAAATTGCCCGTGCGAAATGGCTGAAGTAATAAATTTAAATTCGGCTCTTGCTTTCTATCAAATCAGTTCAATCTCTTATCATCAAGTACATGCGATAGCTATCTGGAATAGAAAAGATAAACCGGATAAAAAGCCAATTTTTGTCAAATAAAAAGCCATATTTATCGATTAGGCGAAGGGTATTTGTACTGTGAAAAAATAAACTTACATTTAAAGGGATAAATCAGATTTATGAGAATTACCCCAACCAAAATGCTTTTTACAGCATTGTTTTTATTTCTACTTTCCGGATCAAAAGCGCAGCAAAACGTTCAGCTTATAAACTCAGGTGATGCGATAAGGAAAGGAATTGAATTACACGACAAAGAAGATTACGATGGTGCATTGCGCGAATACGCAAAAGTAGAACGCAACGATACCAATTATGCTTTGTGCCTCGTAGAAATGGCTACTACTTATCTGGCAGCAGGTAAAGATTCACTCGCATTAATTGTCTGCAATAAAGGCATTGCAATAAACGGAGAATACCTCCACTCGTTCCATCTCTACAAAGGAACTGCGCTCGACAATCTTGGAAAATTTGAAGCCTCCATTGCCGCCTACAAAGAGGGAATGAAACGGTATCCGAAAAATAATTTATTTTATTTTGAAATTGGCACAGCTTACGGAAAACAAAAAAATTACGAAGAGGCCAAAAAATATTTTACCCGCTCTATTGAGTTGAACCCTTACCACCCTGGTAGTCACTACCAGCTGGGAATTATTTCTTTACAGCAAGGAAAAATTGTTCCGGCTATGATGGCGCTTCAGTTTTTTCTGATCCTGGAAGCAAAAACTCCCCGCGCAAAAAAAACAGTTTCTACACTTGAAAACTTAGTTAAAGGTGAGTTTAGTTTTGAAGGCGCTGTTCCTGATAAATCTTTGGCTGATGGCGAAGAAGATTTTTCTGAATTAGAAACCATTATTAAATCTAAAATGGCCCTGAGCGAAAAATACAAAGCAAAATCTGATCTTGAATACGCTTTGGTTAAACAAATTCAGGTCTTTCTTGAAAAATCTGCTGTAAACAAAGGCGACAAAAGTTTTTTTGCCCGCGTATATGCGCCTTTCTATTCTGAATTGTACAAAAAAGATTTTTTTGAGCCATTCATTTACAACATCCTTTCGGGCATGGAAGTTGAAAAAATAGACAAGTGGGTAGCGCGCCACGATGGCGATTACAAAAAATTTGCGGTGTGGGCGGTAGATTACATTGGTAATACTATTGCTTATACCGAAGAAGATATGGGCGGACAAAAAATAAAAGTGAGGCATTGGTATGAAAATTCTAAATTAACTGCAGAAGGAAATGAAGACGCAGCAAAAAAATTAACCGGTCCCTGGAAATTTTATTACACATCAGGCCAGCTGAAATCTGAAGGCTTATTTGATAAGACAGGAGAAAAAACAGGCACCTGGAAATTTTATTATTCAAACGGCAACCTCAGTGATGTGGGTGCTTTTAAAAACGCCAAATACGAGGGGCAGAAACAGGAATATTACGAAAGCGGTGCGCTTAAAACAAAATTAAATTATAAAGACGGTTTGCTGGATGGTGAGAACATTGCCTATTACGAAAGCGGAAATATAAAAGGTAATTATATGTACAAAGAGGGAAAACAAAACGGCGCTGAGATTATTTATTTTAAAAACGGAAAGAAAAACAGCGAATTGAATTTTGTAGAAAACGCAGTGGTAGGAGAACTAAAACTATATTACGAAAGCGGAAATCCGATAGAATCTTCGCCGCTTGAAAAAGGAAAAAGAAACGGACTTACTACAGAATACCACGATATGCCGGGAATGAAAAAAAAATCTGAAGGCATGTACAAAGATGGCTTACAAACCGGTGACTGGAAAACCTGGCATAAAAACGGAAAAATAAAAGAAGAAGGAAAATACAACGACAAAGGCCTGAAATCGGGAACCTGGAAAACCTGGTCTGAAGAGGGTGTACAGGAAGATGAAACCGGCTACACAGAGAGCGGAAAACTTACGGGCGTTTATAAGATGTTTGACAAAGGAAAAGAATATGTTATTTACGATTATAAGAACGGAGAGTTAACAGGTTATAAGTTTTTTGATAAAGACGGAAAAACAATTGCAGAAGCGAAAAAATCAGGAAAGACTTTTCCTTACACTTTTTATTTCCCCAACGGATCAAAGAAAAAAGAAGGCATATTTAAGAACGACCTGCAGGATGGAGAAGTAAAATATTACAACGAAAATAATTTTAATGATGTTACGGAAAAATATTCAGAGGGTTTATTGGAAGGGGTAACCACATACTATCACGAAAACGGAAAGCCAAAATCTACCCTTGAGTACTCAGGCAATGCTGCAAACGGATATTTTAAGCGCTGGTATTCTAACGGAGTGCTGGAAACAGAAGGTTGGTACAAAGAAGGTTTAATGCAGGGAACCTGGATCTCTTACTTCCCGAGTGGAAAAAAATCTTCGGAAAAATACTATCTGAACGATAATATTTACGGCTGGCAGACTTTTTATTTTGCAAGCGGAAAAAAAGAAAGAGAAGAACAATATCTCTCAGGCGTAAACACTGCTATTGTTTATTTTGATTCATTAGGAACGGTGAGCGATTCTGTGTTACTGAAATGGGGCAACGGAGATCTTGTAATGCATTTTTACAACAGTAAACAAATCTATATAAACGGAAAAAGAAAAGGAGGAGAGCTTGACGGAAAATACATGCGCTATTTTTTTAACGGAAAAACAGAAATGGAAGCTGAATATTCTTATGGCTATCAGACAGGGCCTTATAAACTATTTTGGTTAAACGGAAAACCAAGGGTAGAAGGAACTTACAAAAACGGAAACAGGGAAGGGCTTTATAAAACCTGGTACGAAAGTGGTACGATTGAACATGAATGGTTTTATGCAGAAGGAACCGAAGAGGGCGTACAAAAAAATTATCATCCAAACGGAAAATTAGCGCGCGAAGCAGATTATAAAAAAGGAAAAGCAGAAGGTTTTATTAAGTTGTACGCCGAAGACGGAGCGCTTATTTACCAACGCAAGTATGAAAACGATAGGCTTACTGAATATGCCTATCTTGATAAAACCGGGAAAATGACAGCCCCCGTAATTTTAAAAGATGAAACAGCAAACGTGGTAGCTTATTACCAGACAGGACAAAAATCGTTGGAAGCAACTTATAAAAACGGTGTACTCGAAGGCAAACGAACAGAATATTTTTCTAACGGAAAATTAAGCAAAGAAGAATTTTATATCTGCGGACAGGAACACGGTTTGCAGAAATATTATTTTGCCGGCGGACAAATTAAGAGTGAAGAAAATTTTCTTAACGGAGATCGTTTTGGCTCAAGCAAATTTTATTTTGAAAACGGTAAAACAGAAAGCGAAAGAGAATACACAGATGATTCTGCAACCGGTACCTGGAAATTTTACAACAACACCGGCAAATTAATTAAAACACAAACCTGGTACAACGGCTTGTTGCTCAACGAAAAAAACATGTAAGCATATAATTATGAGAGAAAGAAAAAGAGAAATACTGCTTGCATTCATTCTTTGTTTTTGCATTGGTTTAAATGCACAGGAAATTCCTTTGGCAGATTATAAACTGAAATACCCCAATGACGATGCTGTTTTTTTAAAGAAAAAAGAAAACACCCGCATATTTTTTGACGACGGTAAAATGAAAGTAGAAAGCACGCACGAAGAAGAAATGATGGTGCTTACAGAAAAAGGTGTTAATTACGGTGAACGCGAATTGTCTGAAGATTTTTTTGTGAAGATAGAAGACCTGAAAGCGCGCAGTTATGAACCCGACGGAAAAAAATTCAGAAAAAAAGAGGTAACGGATTTTAAACGACAAACAGATGTGGGCGGTGATTCTTTTTACGACGACGGATCTACGGTGTCTTTTATTTTTGCGGGCCTTGTACCGGGAGCAAAAACAGAAATGACTTATAAAGAAAACATTAACGAGCCCCGTTTTTTCGGCGCTGCTTTTTTTGCTTCTTACATTCCTATTGACGAATTTGAGTACACTGTTGAAGTTCCGAAAAATGTAACGGTGAATTATAAATTATTCAACACAGAAAAAATTAAAGTAGAATTTACCAAAGAAGAAAAAAAGAAATCTACCATTTTAAGCTGGAAAGCTCATGGGCTCCTGAGAATTAAACCGGAGAGTTCTGCGCCCTCTCTTCGTTATACAGAGCCGCATCTTGTTGTATATATCTCAGAATACAACAACAACGGAAAAGACTCTGTGCTGCTCAAAACACCTGCAGATCTGTATCGCTGGTACTCAAGTCTTGTAAAAGACGTAAACAGAAACGCGAGTCCTGCGTTACAAAAAATTGTTGACTCGTTAGTTACCGGAGAAACTGATGAGTTTGAAAAAGTAAAAAAAAATATTTTACTGGGTGCAGGACAGAATTTCTTACATCGCTTTTGAAGATGGCCTTGGTGGTTTTGTGCCGAGAGAAGCAGGATTTGTATGCGAAAAAAAATTCGGAGATTGTAAAGACATGGCCAATCTCATTCACGTAATGCTGGAGATGGCAAACATAAAATCTTACAGAACATGGATTGGCACCAGATCAATTCCTTATTCATATACAGATGTGCCAACGCCTATGGCAGACAACCACATGATTGCAACGTACCTCGATAAAAACGATAAGGCCTGGTTTCTGGATGCTACCGGAAAAAATGCTTCGATAGATTTTTATACTTCCATGATACAAGGTAAAGAGGCCATGCTGGGCATTAGTGATAAAGAACACCGCATCATAAAAGTTCCGGAAATGCCGAAAGAAAAAAATTATTCTTATGACAGTATTACGCTTAAATTAGATAACGGAACAATTTCGGGCTGGGGAAAAATTTCTGTTACCGGGTATCCCAAACACAGCCTGGCGAGAGGAATGAGTCTTATTAACCAGGAAAAACAATGCAAATTCATGAAAGAGTTTCTTGAAAAAGGAAATAATAAATTCATGGTAGATTCCGTTATTTATTCTGACCTGGGAAGAGAAAAACCGCTTGAGATCTCTTATCGTTATAAACTGACAGATTATGTACTGGTGAACAAAGATGAAATTTATCTGAATCTGAATCTCGAAAAGAGTTTAAAAAACCTTTTGCAGAATGACCCCAAAAGAGTGGTGCCGATTGAATTTACTTACAAAGAAACCAATCATAACATTGTAAAAGTTCTAATTCCCGAAGGTTACAAAGTTACTTACGTTCCTCCTGCTGTAGAAATTAAAAATGATCTGGCGGGTTACACAGTAAAATACAAACAGGAAGAAAAATACATTGCGCTCGAATACGATTATTATCTGAACACGCTTTTGCTTACGCAGGATAAATTTACAGAGTGGAATGCCGTGATAAAAAAAATGATTTCAGCAGGTAATGAATCTATTATTTTAAAAAAGAAATAATTTTTATGAAACAAAACAAGATATTGATCGCTTTGATTTTTTCTCTTTCACTTTATAGCGGAGTGTGGGCTCAGAAATTCGTTTACCAGTCTTACAAGTGGGATGCTTCTCCAAAACTTCACAGCATTACTGATGAAGAAAAAAAAGAAAATTACCTGAATTTAAAATACAGGCGTACCTACGAGTTTGCTTATGAAACTTCGGGCGATCTTGTAATGTATGTTTCTGTTCATTGCATCATAAAAGTAAATAACGAAAAAGGAGTTGAAGCCAAAAACAAAGTTTACATAAGCACGGGCGGTGTAATTGAAGAAATGGATCTGAAAGCGCGTGTAATTGATAAGAACGGAAAAGTAATTCCGCTTGATAAATCAGGAATAAAAAAAATAGACAATTATGAGAACGCGGGCCCCTTTACAATTTTTGCCTTAGAAGGCGTTGAACCCGGTTGTGAAATAGAATATATCTACACCAACAAAGAAAGTTCTGATTACTGGAAAACGCTTTACACACAATTTGAATTTAGTTGTTTAGATCAGGATGTTGAAGTGATCTCTCCGGCCAATCTTGTGTTTGAAGCAAAAGGATACAACGCCTGGCCTGAATTTAAAAAAGACACAACGCTTGCAGAAAAAAACCGCATCTGGTCTCATCTTGATAAAGTACCGATGCTGCACGAAGAGCGCTATTCCTTTTACAACGAAAGCAGAATGCGTGTTGATTTTAAACTTGCTTTTAATACTGCAAAAGACAGGGCGCGTTTATTTACCTGGGAAACCGCAGGCGTTACTTTTTACGGAAGACTTTTTTCTTTCTCAAAAAAAGAATTATCTGAAGCAGGTTCTTTTGTAAAAAAATTAAAAGTGGATGGCAAAACCGAAGAAGAGAAAATAAAAAAATTAGAGAATTTTATTAAAGAAAATTTTGCTTCCAAAGAAGGTGGCACAGAAGAATATTTTCTGGTAGATAAAATTATCAGCAACAAATACGGAAGCTCTCAAGGCATTATGCGTCTTTTTCTTGCCTCACTTAAAAAAATGGAAATTCCTTTTGAAGTAGTACTCACAAGTAACCGCACCGACAGAAAATTTGATAAGGAATTTGATACCTGGAGTTTTTTGCAGGAATATTTAATTTACATTCCTTCTTTGGGATCTTATTTGTCTCCTTCTGAATTCAGCAGTCGCTTAGGTTTTCCGCCCAGTGAATTAACAGGCAACAAAGGTCTTTTTATTAAAGAAGTGAATATTGGCGATGTGTATTCCGGCATTGCCAAAGTAAAAGAAATTGCGTCTGCAGATTATTCGGTTTCTACTCACAGTACTTTTGTAGATGTGAAATTTGATGCTGCAAACATTTCAGAACCCGCAGTAAAACTGAAAGAAACATTTACCGGCTATTCTGCTTATTTTTACCAGCCCATTTACCGCCTGCTCGACAATGAAAAAAAATTAGAAGTAAATGAATCGCTATTAAAACTTACTGGTGAAGACACAAAAGTTACCAATGTAAAGGCTTCTAATTTCGAAGAAGAGAGCATGTTCATTAAACCTTTTATTCTTGAGTGCGATATTACTTCGCCCACCATTGTAGAAAAAGCAGGCGACAAGTATTTATTTAAATTAGGTTTGCTGATTGGCGCGCAGGCAGAATTGTATCAGGAAGGGCAAAGGCAAACTGCTGCCGAAATAAATTACGGGCACGGATTTTACAGGGAACTTAGTTTTAATATTCCTGACGGTTACAAACTCAGTAATCCCGACGATATAAAATTAGAAACCCTTTGCAATATTAACGGAGAACTGAAAGCGCGCTTCCGTTCTGAATACGAACTCAACGGAAACACGGTAAAAGTAAAAGTGTATGAAGATTACCGCGCACTTCTTTATCCCTTAAATGTATTTGAAGATTTCAGAAAAGTAATTAATGCTGCTGCAGATTTTAACAAAGTGACTTTAATATTTGAAAAAAAATAAACATAAAGCCGGCCTGTCAGTATAAATTCATAACAGCATTTTAAAATGAAAAAAATTGTCATCCTGTTTGTATGTTTTGTCTCCGGCCCGGTGCTTTTTTGCCAGACCGGCTACAAACAACTTTACAGTGACGGTGCTAAAAAATTTGCTGACGGAAAATTTAAAGAAGCCATACAGGATTTTAGTAAAGTATTAGAATTAAAAAGCAGTATCTCTGATCCTTACTTTGTTGCCAATACTTACATTGCGCGCGCCTATTGCCGCGCCTATCTTGGAAATCCGAATGATGCGCTTAAAGATATGACAGAGGCGCAGACTTTAAAACCTGAATTCTCTAAAGTATATTACGTAAAAGCAGAGATTTTAAAAATGTTTTCGTTATGCGAAGAGGCAATTGTAGAAATAGAGAAAGCGCTTGAACTGAAACCCGGAGAATCTGATTATATTTTAATGCGGGCAGAGTGCCGCTGGTGCGCAAAAAAAACAGACAGCGCCATGGCAGATTACAACCGGGTTATTGCAATGGACCCGAAAAACGCACTTGCACATAAACACCTGGGCGCCTGTTACCAGGAAAAACATAATTATACCGAAGCAATTAAAAATTTTAATAAAGCTATAGAAATAAATCCGAAAGATGCATTCTCTTATTTTGACCGTGGTTTGTGCAAAGGAGAAATGAAAGATTTTAAAGCGGCAGAAGAAGATATGCTGTATGCAAAAGAAATTGATCCTGACAATGCGTTTACCGCTTACAACAACATTGCTTTTTTTATTCGTTTTGCCGCAGAAGATTACAAGGGAGCTATTGAATATTTTGACAAAGCCATTGAACTGAAACCCGAATTTGCTTTCAGTTATAATAACAGGGGTTTTGCAAAATATAAAATGAATGATTTTAAAGGCGCAATCAAAGACATAAAAAAATCGCTTGAAATGGATCCTAAAAATTCTTATGCCTGGAAAAACCTTGGAATTGTTTATCTTGCACAAGGAAAAAAAGAGGATGCCTGCACACAATTTAAAAAAGCAAATGAACTTGGCTATTCTGAACGATACGATGACGAAGTAACAAAATTGATAAACGATAATTGTAAATAAATTTAAAACCATACCCCCATGGCAAAAAAATTTAAAGACGGTTACGAGGAAGTAAGTTTTCTCAGGCAGGAATTAAAAAAATTAATGGGCGCTGACCCCGCAATGCACACCATTAAAAACCACCTGCTCTCAATGGGAATTGATCAGGTAAAAATTGACATTGTGGTTAACCAGGTTTTTAAAGACCAGGCCGAAAGAAAAAAATATCTTGCCGAAGGAAAAAAATTCTACATGATCTCTCTCTTGTTTTTTGTTTTGTTCGGCATTGGTGTAGCCGCGTGGTTCTATATCTGGGGCGATTGGATCACTTATTTTGCAGGTGCCAACCTTATCGCATTTCTCTTTTTAATTCAGCGCGGAAATTCGTTGAAGAGCAAGGCGGCTATTTACGAGTAGTATGCTGAATAATGGCCGGACTTTAATTTGTTTGCTGATTGTAAGCATTACTTTCACTACCTGCAAAAAATATCCTGAAGGTGGTTTGCAGGCTTTTGCTTTTAAGCATTTGCTAACAGACAACAACGACTCCTGGAAATTAAAATTATACGAAGTAAATGGAATTGATTCTACTTACCTTATAAATGCCGGTGGTACTTCAGGTCTTTATTCTCAAGCCTTAAGTGCTTTTAAACTTAATAATGAATCAAAAGCAAAAGATCTTAGTCTTCGGTCTGGGGGTTATTTCTATGAAGGTTATTTTAAGCAAGGCAGATCACAACTCCTATTTAATTGTGTCGGGCAGGCTACAAATCCGCTTAGAGAAATTTTTAATCCTGAAAAAACAAATTTGCCAATCTGGGTTATTGATCTATTAAAAAAGGATAAAGTAATTTTTACTGCCAAATGGGATAATTTCTACAAAATAATTTTAGAAAAGTAAATCAATTCTTTGCTTTTCGATCCTTTCGCGAAAATTCGTGCCACCTGTCTGCAAGCGCAAAAGCCACAGCATAGGCAGGCAGGTTCGCAGACTCCCTTTACCACTCCCCTACCAACATTGCTCGTTCACCGCCAATCCTCTCAAATAGCCACCAGATCGCGCGCGCAAGCAATTTTAATTCCGTACTTTTACACCGCAATTATCCGCAGATAAAAATGGTTGAGGTAAACGATCTTCACAAAGAATATACGAAAGGAAAAACAAAAATTTCTGCGGTAAACGGGATTTCGCTTACTGTAAACAAGGGCGAGTTTGTTTCTATTGTTGGCAAATCAGGTTCAGGAAAATCTACTTTACTGAATTTACTTGCCGGGTTAGATACTGCTACTTCGGGCGAAATAAAATTTAACGGAACCGATATCTGTAAATTTTCGCGTAAAGAAATGGCGTATCACAGAAGAAAAACAATTGGTATAGTTTTTCAATCGTTTAATTTAATTGCAACCAGAACTGCTTTAGAAAATATTATGCTTGCCCTTGCTTTTGGCGGAATAAAAAGAAGCGAACGCAAAGCAAAAGCAATTCAATTACTGGAAAAAGTTGGATTGGGAAATCGTTACGACCACAAACCTTCTGAATTATCAGGCGGCGAAGCACAACGCGTTGCCATTGCACGTGCACTTGCAAACGATCCGCATTTTATTTTAGCCGATGAGCCAACCGGAAATTTAGATACTAATACAACAAACGATATTTTAACCCTGCTTCAGAATTTAAGAAAAGAAGAAGGCCGTACTATTATCATGATCACACACGATCTTGAAACCGCACAGACTGTTTCAGATAAAATTTTTACAGTTTCTGACGGAAAATTGATTAATAAAAATTAAGATGACATTTTTAGACCTTTTACTTCTTGCTCTTAATAATCTTCGCAGAACAAAACTGAGAACTTTTTTAACCGTGCTTGGTGTTGTAATTGGTATTGCCGCATTAACATCTATGGTATCTTTTGGAACGGGTTTGGAAAAAAACGTGTCTGATGTTTTTGCTGCAAACGATCTTTTTACAAGCATGACCATTACTTCAGGAAAATTAAATTTTGGCGGACCCGGAGAAGCGCAAGGCTTGAATGATACTATAGGAAAAAAACTTCCTATTACAGATTCAGTAATTGAAGTAGTTTCAAAATTTCCGGAAGTAGATGTTATATATCCGGAAGTAACGATTCCGGCCAGAATAAAATTAGGAAATGATTCTGCCACCTGTACTGCTGACGGAATGCCCGCCAAAATGGGAAATTTTAAACCCTACA
>JACMLS010000844.1 GCA_014379485.1 Bacteroidia bacterium
TTATTTCGAAGACGCAGAACAAAGCGATGACCCCGTAAGTTTAAACAACCAAACCTGGGAAAGCGTAAAAAAATTCATTCAGCTAAAAGTACGTGAGTTTATAAACTGAACATTTTCTCATTCTCCCAATTTTCCAATTTTCCAGTCTTCCATCCTTCCAATCTTCCAACCATTATAATACCTTTCAAAAGTTACAAACATAGCCCCTGAATTTTCTCTATTACTTTAATTTTGCCATCAGAAAATAAAAATTTCAAAAGAACGAATTGAAACCAAGAGTTATTCTTAACGAAGAACAGGTAGATGTGACCATCACAAGACTGGCGCATCAGCTTATAGAAACCCACGATGACTTTAACGAATCTGTAATACTTGGTATGCAACCCCGCGGAATTTTAATGGCCCGCCGCATACACGAAAAACTGAAAACCATTTTAAAAAGAAAAGAAATTCCTTTCGGAGAATTAGACGCCACTTTTTTTCGCGATGATTTTAGAAAAAAAGAACTCATTCCAACCAAAACCAGTATAGATTTTATTATTGAAGACAAGAATGTGGTGTTGATAGACGATGTTCTTTTTACCGGAAGAACAATTCGTGCTGGTCTTGATGCCATGCTCGCTTTCGGCAGACCAAAAGATGTGGAGCTGCTGGTTTTAATAGACAGAAGATTCAGCCGCCACCTGCCAATACAAGCCAAATACATAGGTAAGGTAATTGACAGCATTGAATCTCAGAAAGTAAAAGTAGAATGGAAAGAAATTGACGGAAAAGACAGAGTAACGCTTTTGAGCTAAGATAAAATGAATAACGAAATGCATTTGCTGAAGAACTCAGACTTACGGACTCCCGGACTTTTTTTCGGACTAACGGACTTTTTTAACTAACTTCGCCCCTTGAAATGAGTAACCTAAGTACGAATCACTTACTCGGAATAAAATACATTACCAAAGCGGATATTGAATTAATTCTTGACACCGCCACCAGTTTTAAAGAAGTACTTAACCGTCCCATCAAAAAAGTTCCATCTTTAAGAGACCTTACCATTGCCAATTTATTTTTTGAGAATTCTACCCGCACAAAACTTTCTTTTGAGCTGGCCCAGAAAAGATTGTCAGCAGATATTGTAAACTTTTCAGCATCAGGTTCTTCAGTAAAAAAAGGAGAGACCCTGGTAGACACAGTTAACAATATTCTGGCCATGAAAGTAGATATGGTAGTTATGCGCCACAGTAGCCCCGGCGCAGCGGTTTTTCTGGCCAAAAAAGTAAATGCCAAAATAATTAACGCCGGAGACGGAGCACACGAGCACCCAACCCAGGCTTTGTTAGATGCCTTTTCAATAAGAGAAAAATTAGGTTCACTTAAAGGAAAGAAAATTGCCATAATCGGCGATATTTTGCACAGCAGGGTAGCCTTATCAAATATTTTTCTTCTTAAAAAAGTAGGGGCAGAGGTAAAAGTTTGCGGTCCGGCCACTCTTATTCCAAAGTACATTACCAGTCTTGGTGTAGAGGTTGAAACCAATATGAAAAAAGTGCTTGATTGGTGCGATGTTGCCAATATGCTCAGAATTCAGCTTGAGCGGCAGGACATTAAATTTTTCCCTTCTTTGCGCGAGTATAGTTTGCTTTATGGGTTGAATAAAGAGATTCTTGAAGGCCTTTCTAAAAAAATAATAGTAATGCATCCCGGCCCCATTAACCGGGGGGTAGAAATTACCAGCGAGGTTGCGGACCATAGCCAAAGCATTATTCTTGAGCAGGTAGAAAACGGGGTGGCAGTAAGAATGGCCGCTATGTTTTTGCTTGCCGGAAGAAATTATGCCGATTAGTAAGAATTTCTCCGTTAAAATTTCGGCGAAAAACAGCATTTGGCTTAAGACAAGGGGTAGCTTTCTAATAAAAGGCTCAAAATCATAGAGTTTTAGTTTATGTTTAATAGGAAAATGTGGTTATATTTGTTTCAGGTTTAAGAAGCATGATCTCAGCAATGGAATTTACAGTTGAAAAGAAAGACAATTACGCCCTTATTGAAGTGCAGGCAGAGAAATTGGACAGCAACATTGCTCCCAATTTAAAATCAGAACTGGTTGTATTAAATGCAGAAGGGGTAAAGAACATTATTCTTAACCTTACCCACACACGTTATTGCGACTCATCTGGCCTCAGTTCTATTCTTGTGGCAAACCGCCTTTGCAAAAATGCTCAGGGTAAACTGGTACTTTGCAATTTGCAGGACGGAGTAAAAAAACTCATCGCAATATCTCAGTTAGATTCAATTTTATCAATGGCAACTACAATAGAAGAAGCAACTACTTTAATTTAAATAAGAACAAAAAGAACAACCCCCTAAAAAAGAACACTATGAAAAAATCTTACATTTTTATTTTCATTTTAGTTTTGTTTGTTGGTTTTAACGCCAAAGCACAAACTTGTACACCAGATCCTGCACACGCATTAACACCCGGAATTTTTCCTGACAGTGCAACCAATTTTTTACCTGGAACTGTAAACGTTCCATACGTGCAAAATATTACGGTAACGGTTCCTGTAGATACACAAGTTGTACCGTTTCCTTTTCCAGCAGTGCCATTCGATTCTATTCACATGGTTAGTATGACAGGTTTACCTCCCGGATTATCTTCTATGTGTTCTCCCGGAATTTGTACCTGGAATGGTGGCACATCAGGTTGTTCAGGAATTTCTGGTACTCCAACAACTGCCGGAACTTATCCCTTAACAATTATGGTAAACGCTTATTTAGGTGGAGCTACAACGCCAATTCCTCAAACAATATCTTATTACAAAATTATAATTGCCCCTGCAGTTGGTATTGCAGAAAACACTGTATTTACGTTTGATGTAAAACAAAACATGCCAAATCCTTTTTCAGGAAAAACCACTGTGCGTTTTACAGTGCCGGGCGAGGAAAAAGTAAAATTCTGCGTTTACAGTATGCTTGGAAAAATTATAATGGAAAGAAAAATTGATGCCGCTAAAGGAGAAAATGAAATAGATGTTGATGGAAAAAACCTTGCAGGCGGAATGTATTTTTATACACTTGAGTACAAAGGCAAAACAGTTACCCGTCGTATGATGGTGAGTAATTATTAATGAATCGTTTTGAGTTAACAATTTTGGGTTGCGGTTCTGCAACTCCCACAAATAAAAGAAATGCAAGCGCTCAGTTACTTAATGTAGCTGAGCGTTTTTTTTTAATTGATTGCGGAGAAGGAACCCAGATCCAACTCAGAAAATTTAAATGCAATTTCAGAAAACTCGACAGGATCCTTATTTCTCATTTGCATGGCGATCATTATTTTGGGCTCATTGGTTTGTTGCAGAGTTTTCATTTATTGGGAAGAAAAAAGAAACTTACCATTTACGCCCCCGCGCCCCTTAAAGATGTAATTGAACTGCAAAACAAAGTTTCAGAAACATACTTGAATTATCATATAGAGTATGTAGATCTTGACCCGAAAAAGGCCACATTGATCTTTGAAGATGAAAAAGTAGAGGTCAGCTCTTTTCCGCTTGATCATAGAATAGATTGTACCGGATTTTTATTCAGAGAAAAAAAACTTCCAAGAAATATCATCAAAGAAAAACTACTTAAAAAAAATATTTCTGTTGCAGAAATTCATAAGCTGAAACTTGGCTTTGATGCTTTGGACGAAGATGGAAATCCTGTTAAAAATTCAGAACTGACCACAGACCCGCCCACACCAAGATCTTATGCTTATTGTTCAGACACCCGTTACAACGAACGGATTATTGAGTTTATAAACGGAGTAGATCTTTTGTATCACGAAAGCACATTTTTAAACGATATGCAGGAAAGAGCGGTTAAAACCAGGCATTCAACCGCACAAGAGGCTGCCACTATTGCAAAAAAAGCAGCCGTTAAAAAACTTTTGTTGGGCCACTTTTCTTCGCGCTACGAAGATGAAACTGAGTTTTTAAAAGAGGCTGTCCCCGTTTTTGAAAATACCCTGTTAGCAAGTGAGGGAGTAATTTTTTCGGTTTAGATTTGCAGGAATGAAAAACAGAGCTTAAATTTGCTTAATTAAAATTAGTCTAAATATACCACCATGGCAATCAGGATTTTAATAGCAGATAATAGTGTGATTGTGAGACGCGGACTACAATCATTACTTGCAAACGTAGAGGAATTTATTTTAGTAGGAGAGTGTGTTGAAAAGAATGAAATTCAGGAGCAGATCTTATTAAAAAAGCCAGACGTTATTATTGCAGATACCAGCGCTTTGAATATCCTTGCTGAGGATATTAAGAAGATCAAAAAATCAAACAAAAAAGTAAAAATTCTGGCAATTACCGGTTTTCTTGCAAAAAGCGAGTTTAAAAAAACATTGGATGCCGGTGTTACCAGTTTTCTTTTAAAAGAATGCGATCGTGAAGAGATCATAGAAGCGGTTATTAAAACAGAAGCCGGAGAACAATTTCTTTGCGGAAAAATTGCTGAGATCCTTACATCAGACAAAGAATATAAAAGTGCAGAATCTTTAAAAGCTGTTTCTTGTGCAGGTTTTGGAATTACAGAGCGCGAAATGGAAATTGTACAACTTATTTCTGAAGGTTTATCTAACAAACAGATCGCAGATAAGTTGTTTTTAAGTACGCATACTGTAAACACACACCGTAAAAACATAATGTGCAAACTGGGCGTAAACAACACAGCCGGCGTTGTAATGTTTGCAGTAAAAAACCGTTTGCTGGAACCTAATCAGTTCCTGTTCTCAAATTAAACAGAGTAATAAATTGTAATTTTTTGTAATTTCTTGTAATAGGTGGTAATCCGCGAATTATTACCCTATTACCACTTATTACATTTCTTACCTTTGTGTTGAATGAAAACCTTTAACATACCCGAATTTTACCGCAGTTCAATTATTTCTAAGGTAAAAGAATTCAGAAAGCAGAACGATCCGCGTAAAAAAGATCTTGGCCCTGCGGTTCTTGATTTTGGGCCCGTTTCATTTTTAATTCCACGCCATTTCGGATTTTGTTATGGGGTAGAGAATGCAATTGAAATTTCTTTTCGCGCTATAGAAGAAAATGCCGGAAAAAATATTTTTTTACTGAGTCAGATGATCCACAA
>JACMLS010000089.1 GCA_014379485.1 Bacteroidia bacterium
AAAACCACTAAAAACGGTTTTCAGACATCGGGCTTATCTGCAAATGTTGATGTGAAACCTCACTCAAATGTAATGTGGAGAACAGAAGTAAGATACCTGAACTCAGTAGATGATATTTTCTTAAACACAAAGAGTAACCCGGTACACACCAGTTTAATGGCCATTACTTCTTTAACCGTGTCTTTCTGATCTTTGAATGGAGAAAAAAAATCTGAGCCCTGAAGAATTACAGGAAAAAGAAGTGCAGCTTCATTTTCTCAGAAATTTTATTGAGCTTTCTTCTGATATTTTTTGCAATCTTGACCGCACGGGGTATTGCCTTTATATTAATGAGGGTTTTGAAAAAATTACAGGTTTTAAAATGGAAGAGGTAATTGGAACTCATTTTAAAGACTATGTGCATGAGGAGGATCTTGAAAAAACTTTCTTTTCTTTTTACGAGCGCCTGCAGGGAGTTAATTCAGAAAACCTGCAAAACCGTCTTAAAACAAAAACGGGCGAATACATTTACATTGAGTGGACCGGTAAGAATGATGAAAAAGAAAGTGTTTTTTTGGTGGGAAGGAACGTAACTGAAAAAATGAAGAAAGGAACAGAATTAATGGAAAAGAACAAGCTGTTCAATTCTATTTCTGCCTCTATGCCCGTTGTAATTTATATTTACAATTTAGCTGAAGAAAAATTTGAATTTATAAGCGAGTTCGTTAATTCTCTTTTAGGTTATACAATAGAAGAGATCTCAGAAAAAAAAATTGAGCAGCTTTCTGAAATGATTCCTAAAGACGAGCTGAAAAAAATTACCGAAAGCCTTTCTGTTCTTTTTACCGATTATACAAAAGACATTACAAATAACAGTTTCAGAATAAAACATAAGAACGGTAATTTGGTACGCGTAAACTCAAAAGAAACAGTTTACAAGAGAGATGAGAGCGGCAAACCCACACATTTATTAGGTTCTGTTATAGATATTACAGAACAGTTCAACTCTGAGCGTTACAAAGAAGCGATTGTGCGTTTGCAAGACCTTCAGCAAAAAAGAACACAAAAGATCCGCTCACTTTCTCTGCTGCAAGGGCAGGAAGAAGAACGTAAACGCCTTTCGCGCGAGTTGCATGACGGAATTGGTCAACTTTTAACAGGCATAAGAATACGGCTGAATGATATTGAAGGAACTGCGGAAAACGAAAAATTCAACAAAGGACTTAGCGAGGTAAAATCTATTGTGCTAAAAACAATTAAAGAAACCCGCAACATATCAAACGCGCTGGTGCCAATAGACCTGTATGATTTCGGGCTTGACCCTGCTATTAAACATATGACGGATTATACCAGCCAGGCATCAGGCAAAACGGTGTATTATAACAGCAATCTGAACAGCATTCGCATAAATCCAACAATAGAAATTGAAATTTTTAGAATTGTGCAGGAGGCGTTGAATAACAGCATTAAGTATTCTGAAGCAAGTTCTATAGACATTAATATCAGCTATTCAGAAAAAAAAGGTAATTTAAAGGTCATGATCATTGACGATGGAAA
>JACMLS010000845.1 GCA_014379485.1 Bacteroidia bacterium
ATATACTCTTTCCGATGTAGCATGTTTAATAAGATCGAGCACTGTTTTCCGCCCCTGCGGATCGTCTGTTGTAGTAATATAGTCTTTAGGCTTATTTAATAAAATGTATACACGATTTTTGACTGCGTGTAATTTTTTGCCATTTAATTTTACCACATCACTACCACTTACCTTATAACCAGGCTCATTTACCGGAAGATTATTTATAGTTATTTTTCCTTCTTTAATAATAGCAATGGCTTCACGCCGGGAGGCCAGACCGCAATGCGCTAAAAATTTATTTAAAGGCATTTTTACGCCGGCATCTGTTTTTTGTTCAGTAAACTTTTTTGGGGCTTCATTATTCTTTTGATCTACAGGCCTGCCATTGAACGCTGGTTTAGAAACAGTAAAACCTTTTTGAGTAGATTGGTTACGGGGATCGTTTTGTTGCCTTAGAGCTCTTTTATCTTCGTAATATTTATTTATTGCCGCTTCCCGTTCTTTTTTAGCAGTTTTTTTTTCCTGCTTGAATTTTTCTTTTACGGCAGCATTATTTTTTTTGGGCGCTATAAATTTTTTGAAAGGTTGATTACTCATGATATATACTATTTTACAACAGTGAAGGCGACGAAGATACGTGCTATTGTATTTTATGAAGCTATCACTCATTTTCAAAAAAAAAGCGAACCATTACTGATTCGCTCTCTTAACTATAACCAATACTAATCATGAAGTTTTCATAGACCTATTGTGATGTTGATGCATCGCATCAAGTTTTTTTATTTGCTCAGGCGTAAGAAAGGTTTTGAAGCTGTTCTTTTTTTCAAGTCTTAATGCTTTAAGTTGCTCTGTTCTCTGTTCCTGTGTAAGAGAAGAATTTTGTTTGATGGCTATTTCCTTTGTTTTAAAAATTTCCTGTTGTGCTTTCATTTTTGCAACCTGGTCATTTGAAAGGCCAAGATTGGTTTTAATTGATTCGGCCCTGTCACCTTTTTTACCATTGTGTTTTTTAAATCTGTATTCTTTCTTTAATTCTGTTTTTTGTGCTTTTTGGTCCGGGGTAAGCAAGGCTTCTATTTTTTGTTTTCTTTCAGCTATCAAAGCTTTTTTCCTGGTATCGTAACCCGGTTCAGTTGCTGATGATCCTTCAAGGCTTTTCATTTTGGTTCTGAAATCTTCATTGATGGTCTTCATTTGAGTTTTCTGGGTTTCAGAAAGATTTAATTTTTCGGCAACGTCATGTTTCATTTTTTTATGCTCCATTTTGCCATGAGCCTTTCCGTTATTTGAATGTTCTCTTTTTACCTGTGCATCTGCAGTAAAGGTTGCGACGGATAATAAAAGTATGCCTGCTATTAGTTTTTTCATTTTATAAAATTTAATGTAAGCAATAGACAAAGCCTTGAAAACATAGTTTAAGGTGAGGCGGCACATATTTTGTTAAAGGAACTATTCTTCGCCAACAGGTTGTTGTTGCGTATGCACATCTTTATTTGCAAGCTGGCCGCAGGCGGCATCTATATCTTTACCACGGCTTATACGGAGCCGCACATTAACCCGGTGGTTGGCAAGATAGTCCATGAACTTTTGAGTAGTAGCCTTGTCCGGCTTGGAAAAGTCTGCTTCCTCTATGGGATTATATTCTATAATATTTACAAGATGTACCGGCACCTGTTTGTAAATTTTTATAAGGTCATCCGCATCTTTAATGGTATCGTTTACGCCGTC
>JACMLS010000846.1 GCA_014379485.1 Bacteroidia bacterium
CAGTATCAAACAAAATAAATTTATTCTCGCCTCCTTTTAAAAATCCTACTTTGTAGTAAGTAATGTTTTTGTTTGTTTCAATAAAACCAGCCCTTACCAGCTTCCATTCGGCATATTCAGAAGACTGAATGCTGGCAATAATTATTGCAGGCAGATTTTTTGTTTTCAATGAGGTTTCTGTATTTGAAAAAACGCCTTCTTTAGAAAAATGCGCATCTACTACTTTACCCTCGCTTTTAAAAACCGCGTCATATCTCTCTTCATTCACCCTCCATGTAACACCTTTTGCATTCGGGAATTTCTGACCGAAAGCCGATTTAACAGCATCAGGCAACTGATTTTCTTTAATGGTTGTGATCTGAGCTGAAACTGAAAAGGCAAAACAAACAAAACTTACAAAAAATAACTTAATGGGGTTCATGGGGGTATGTTTTGCGATTTTATACGAAAACAAGGCCCCGATGTTTGTTAATAACTTTTGATTACTTTGAAATGTCGGTATTAATCGTTGGAATGAGGATAGTTTCCAGGATTTTACCTTTCAGGTCTACTTTTAAACCACAAAGGCTTTGACCTTGCCAGACCCCTGTATCCACAAAAAGGGTATTACTTTCCTTTTCATGGTTCGGCTTACCCTTTTTTTGATGGGTATGGCCTACAATCTGAAGTTTGTTGATGTTCTTTAATTTATTGCGGGTCCACAAGACCCCGTCGTTATTGTTTTCTTCATACGGCAGGGCAGTAAATGAAACGCCTGCATGGCTGATGTGCATATGTTCATTTTCCCATTTTAATGGCAGATTCATGAACCAAACCACATCCTGGTAAAGTGATCGTTTTAATTCTTTGTACTGAACATAAGTTTTATTTCCGCCGTTCCTGAACCACACATTCATATCGCTTGTACGCAAAAAACGGCAGGCCATGTATTCATGATTTCCTTTCAGAAAAATTGCACCATGATCATCGTACAATTCACGCGCCTTTTTTACTACGGTCGGCGAAAAATTTCCGCGGTCTATCAGGTCGCCTACCTGAATCAGTTGTTCGTTGGCAGGATCCCAGTGCTTTAATAACTCACAAAAGGTGTGGTAGCAGCCATGAACATCACTCACAATAAAAAGAGTCTTTTTATTTTCCATTCAGGTTTAAGGCGCGGTCTTTAGAAAAATATCCGCTGTCAAAATTAACAAATCCTTTTGGAATAAATGCGGGAAAGACCTAAATCGATTTTTTATAAATTGAAATTTTCTTACCCTTTACTTAAGTAAAAATGCTTAGGTCTTGCAAGTTCAACATAGTTTTTTTCCTGTTTAAACTCTCAAAAAAGAAGGTTAAGCTCTGCTTCAATTTTTCTTTACGTTTTTAAAATTTTCGTCGATTGGTAACTGCCGCAGGATAATTGGTTCTACCCTAAGGAAAGCGCCAAAAGGAACACGCATGCTCAAAAGTGAGAGCCTCGGGTAGCGCGAATTTTCGCGAATGGGGTTGAATTATTCGTGAACACTGTTTTATGGTTCGCCAACATTCAATTTAATGCCATTCATTAAAAATTATTCGCAAAAACCCGTGTCTTTGAGGCGAAAGAAAATATCTACCTTTGCGCAAATTAAAAACGGAAATTCTCTTAAGGGATGAAAACAAAAACAACAAGAAAGAATAAGGTGAATGTGGTGACGTTGGGTTGCTCTAAAAATATTGTGGACAGTGAAGTATTGATGGGCCAGCTGAAAGCCAACAATTTTAATGTGGAACATGAAAGCACAAAAGACGATGCAGGAATTGTGATCATAAATACCTGCGGCTTTGTTGAGAATGCAAAACAAGAAAGTATTGATACCATTTTAAGATACGTTGAAGCAAAAAAAGAAGGAGTTGTAGATAAAGTTTACGTTACCGGGTGTTTGAGCGAGCGTTATAAAGATGATCTTGAAAAAGAAATTCCGGAAGTGGATGCGTATTTTGGAACGCGCGATCTGCCCCGATTATTAAAAACATTAAAAGCAGATTATAAGCAAGAACTTGTGGGAGAACGTTTATTGACAACGCCCGCACATTACGCCTACTTTAAAATTTCTGAAGGCTGCGATCGTCCCTGCTCTTTCTGCGCAATTCCACTAATGCGCGGAAAACATATAAGCGTAGAGAAAGAAGAATTGGTTAAGCGTGCAAAAATGCTTGCTAAAAACGGAACAAAAGAATTACTACTTATAGCGCAGGATCTTACTTATTACGGTCTTGATATTTACAAAAAACGTGAGCTCGCCAATTTACTTGAGATGATGAGTGATGTTGAAGTGATGAGTGATGATG
>JACMLS010000847.1 GCA_014379485.1 Bacteroidia bacterium
ATTGTTTTACAAGTTCTGATTTTTAATTTGTGTTAAGCTCTTGAATTGATAAAAGCCGGTGTTGGCGGAAAATAAGAAACGACAATAAATTGTCGTTTCATTTTAAATTGAAATGATATTTGCTACTGCTTAATAATAGCAACAGTCATCACCCCCTGAATCTGCGGCGCACCGGCACTGCTCACATTCGCAGTACTTCCGCCAGAGCCAACAACAAATGCTGCTTTCACTTCAAAAGTGTGGTTACCTGCAGTAAGTGAATAGGTTTTTCCGAAAGACCAGTTGGCTACGACCTGTGCAATTCCAGTTGTGTTGGCAGCAACTACACGCCTGTTACCGGCTTGCGTTGCTTGTGTTCCATCAACAAAAATGGCAAAGTCTACAACAGAAAAAGCGTTTCCGGTTGCGGTGCATTGCATTCCTCCATCTGTAGAAACAATGGCTTTGCAACCTGCCGGAACATTTATTGTTTGTGTTAAGCCGGGAATTAAAGTCATAGTAGTAACGCTGCTTGTAACCTGCAATTGCCCGGTACCATACACTTCATAAACGTCCTGATTTGTTGTTGTCAATGATCCTGCTTTATCAGCATACAAAGCATAAGGAACAGAAACCAATTGTGTGGTGCCCATTACCTGGTAAGCAGTGCCACCTAAAGGATCTAATTCTGTTTTTATAAAATACGTATTTGTTGCCCATGTAATAGAAGAGAAAGTGCCTGAAACCACAACACCGTTGCCAATGTTTAAAGTTACAAGACCAAATTGGTTGGTGGTGGCTGCATGCGTTTCTGTGTAAACAGAAGGTCCGCCGGTACTGCCCTGCAAAATGCTTATGCGAAAAGAAACTGATTGTGTGTTTAATGTGTTGCCTGCATTATCTCTGGCCACCGCCTGGTATTTAAAAGTTTGTGGGGCCTGCGCTAAGATCTGCAAAGCAAAAAATGCAGAGATAAAAAATAAAGTAATTTTCTTCATACTACTTATTGTTTGATGATTTTAAAGATGGAATTTGATTTTCCGGTTGAACTGAGTATTTGTATAAAATAAATTCCGGCAGTATAATTTTGCATTTCAACTTTCTGCAAAATAAATCCGGGCATTATTTTTTCTGTATGAATTTCTTTTCCCGAAAGGTCTTTAATGATGAAAACAGAAAACTCACTTTCTTTAGGTAGCGTAATAAATAATTCATCGCTTACCGGATTCGGAAACACAGAAACAGCCTGAGTGCTTAAATTAATGATGCCGGTTGTGTTTTGCAGAAAAGGTTGCTGAAAACCCTGCGTTAAAGTATTTGCACCGTTTCCAACTGTTTCGGTTACAATTTCTCCCAAAGTCCAGCTTAAAGAAGCGCTTGGGCCAGAGTTATAATCGCCGCTGCTGGCAATTACTTCGGGGCTGGTAGTTGATTGACAAAAAATTCCCAAAGAGAAAATAAAAGAAAAGAATAAAAATAAATTTCTCATTATATAAATTTAGATGTAATAAATGTACAAAAAAACCTGTTTTACTTTTTGGTAAAACAGGTTTCAGTTTTATAAGCTGAACAATTATTGTCCTACAGCTTTATTTACTTTTTTTGGTTCTTCTGTTGGTAAAGGTTTGGTTTCTCCGTTGTATTTTACAAAGGCAACACCGTTTGCATACATTACTCTTTCAAAGAATTTACCATCGTATGTTTTTTCCATAGTAATGGCAACATCATATTGACCCGGAGTTGCAGAAGGCGTAAGCGTTACAGTTTTAAAACCTTTGTTCT
Source organism: Bacteroidia bacterium (assembly GCA_014379485.1). Lineage (GTDB taxonomy): Bacteria > Bacteroidota > Bacteroidia > B-17B0 > Aurantibacillaceae > AM-1111. The sequence continues at coordinate 1,762 of JACMLS010000847.1, forward strand.
TTTTAAGATTGTTGGCAAAGGTTGTTGCTTCTGTTGCATTTTTTAAGCCCAGCATCGCCCATTTAAAATCAGATTGTTTAAAATAACCTGTTTCTACTTTATCAGAGATTAATAAGGTTAATCCGGATTGCGCTTTCATTGCTGCGAAAGAAAGTGCAAGAGCGAAAATGAATAATACTTTTTTCATGGTCGTATTGGGTTTTGTTTTACAATTGGTTGTTTATTTTTGCTAATTTACGAAATTAATTTTAACTTTAACAACAAGGGTCTAATCGTTTCGACAAATGGGGGGAATTTCTATCACAAATATTGAGTATTTCCTGCCTGAGGGCTGTATTACCAACGAAGACCTGGCCGCCAAATTCGGTTCAAATCCCGATGAAACGTTTAAAAAAACAGGTGTCCGTAAACGATTTCATACACATATAGACTTTATTATGTCTGATATGGCTTTTGAAGCGGCAGAAAAGATCTTTGCAAAAACCCCTGAACTAAGAGAAAAAATTGATGCTTTAATTCTGGTAGGTCATGGTTATGATTATAAGGCACCTATAACTTCTGCTTTACTTCAAAATCGCCTTGGTTTATCTAAAAATTGCCTGGCTATAGACATGCCTCACGGCTGTTCTGGTTACATGAACGGGCTTGGAGTTTCAAAAGGTTTGCTTTACGGAGGCCTTGCCAAAACAATTTTACTGATGACAGGGGATACCCCCTCATATGTTATACATCCGGAAAACGAAGAGCTTTTAGCCATTTTTGGTGATAGTGCAACGGCCAGTATAATAAGTCTTAAAGAAGGTGTAGAGAACCAGTTTATCTACGGCACAGATGGCGCGGGGGCTGAATCTTTAATGGTAAAAAGAAGTTCATCGCGCAAAGCTGCTACTGCAGATTGGTTAAACGAAACCGGTTTACTGAACGGGCAAATGGAAATGAAAAGCACAGAAATTTTTACATTTGCCCTCAGAACCGTGTTGCCGCTTACAAAAGATATACTGGAAAAAAACCAGGTAACTTTAGCGGACATTGATTTTGTGGTATTTCACCAAGCCAATACTTTTTTATTGGAAGTTTTGAGAAAGAGATTGAAAATTGAAAAAGAAAAGTTCTTTAACGATATAGAAAACACAGGCAATACAGTGGCATCTTCTATTCCAATTGCATTAAAAACAGCAGAAGAAAGGGGACAGTTAAAAAGAGGAATGAAAGTTTTGCTTGCAGGTTTTGGATTGGGATATACCTGGGGGGCGACTGTTATTGAATATTGAAGAAAGAGAAATTAAAGTTTTGTTAGTCGTTAGTCGTTAGTCGTTTTTTTTTGAACGTTCTGGGTTTGTCAGGGTTTAACAAACAACGATTAATGGACAAGGGCTAACGA
>JACMLS010000848.1 GCA_014379485.1 Bacteroidia bacterium
GAGAAGTAATTGAAGAAATTTCTTCAGACAAAATTACTCAGTACAAAATAAAAGAAGACTGGTATTTTGAAAAAGAACGCTCTGTGCAGGAAGTAAGAATTTTGGGAATCTGTCCCGTTTACTACGATGAAGATAAAGACCTGTATATTGACAAAGGCTGGATCTATTTTCCGCAGGCAAGAAACCTCATGTCAAAAACAATTGCCTATAATCAAAAAAACGATGTATCTAATATGAGTTTTGACGACTTGTTTCAAAAAAGATATTTCAACAGTTATATACAAAAAGAATCTAACGTAATGGACCGCTACATAAACCAATACGCTGTTGGTTTAGACGCACTGATAAAAGCAGACAAAATAAAAGGCAACATTTTTGGCTGGGAACACGATTTGTGGAATTTCTAAAGTAAAATCATTCTTAGGCGGACTCAGAATGACAATAAAAAATCCTGAATTTTTAATTCAGGATTTTTTTTGGAATAAAGGTCAGAAAATAAATTGTCACACTGAGCCCTGTCGAAGTGCGACAATTTAAGCTTTAAACAAAGGGTATTTTCCCATCCACAAATTCACTTTCTTTTTTATTTTCTCTAATTCTTTTTTATTGTCTTTGTTTTTTAGAGTAGCATCAATAAGGTCAACAATTTTTATGCAATCTTTTTCTTTCAATCCGCGTGATGTTATTGCGGGAGTTCCAATTCTTATTCCCGAAGTTACAAACGGAGATTTATCATCAAACGGAACCATGTTTTTGTTTATAGTTATATCTGCTTCGCCCAATGCATGTTCTGCTTCTTTACCTGTAATATTTTTATTGCGCAGATCAATAAGCATGCAATGATTATCTGTACCGCCCGAAATTATTTTGTAGCCTTTTTCCATAAACGCTTTTGCCATTGTTTGTGCGTTTTTTACAACCTGCACGCAATAGTGCATATATTCATCGCTCAATGCCTCGCCGTAAGAAATTGCTTTAGATGCAATAACATGTTCAAGCGGTCCGCCTTGTGTACCCGGAAAAACTGCTGCGTCTAAACAAGCGCTCAGCATTTTCGGTTCGCCTTTCAATGTTTTTTCTCCCCATGTATTCGGAAAATCTTTTCCTATCATGATCATTCCACCCCTTGGCCCGCGCAAAGTTTTATGTGTGGTGGTGGTAATGATATGGCAATGCGGCATGGGGTCGTTCAATAATCCTTTTGCAATTAATCCGCTCGGGTGAGAAATATCTGCCATTAACAAAGCGCCCACTTCGTCAGCAATTTTTCTGAGGCGTTCATAATCCCAGTCGCGCGAGTAAGCAGATGCACCGCAGATAATTAATTTTGGTTTTTCTTTTTTTGCAGTTTCATGCACCACATCATAGTTTATCCTTCCTGTTTTTTCTTCTACACCGTAAAAAGTAGCGCGGTATAATTTGCCTGAAAAATTTACGGGTGATCCATGCGTTAAATGTCCGCCGTGCGAGAGGTTGAATCCTAAAATAGTATCGCCGGGTTTAAGACAAGCGAGCATTACGGCCGCATTTGCCTGCGCGCCGCTGTGTGGCTGCACGTTTACCCAAACCGCGCCGAATAATTCTTTGGCGCGGTCAATTGCAATTTGTTCTACCTTGTCTACAACTTCGCAGCCACCATAATATCTTTTGCCGGGTAGTCCTTCGGCATATTTATTGGTCAGCACAGTTCCCATTGCTTTCATTACCTGTTCGCTTACATAGTTTTCTGAAGCAATCAGTTCTATGCCGCGGGTCTGGCGTTTTTTTTCTTCGGCAATGAGTTTATGGATAGCGGTGTCTTTTTTCATAAGAATTTTTTTAGATCATTTATTTTCATTCATTTTTTTATGTACAACAATCAGCGGAATAAGTACCATAGCCATAATGGGCGATTCTGCAAAATCCAGCAATTTTCTTACGATCAGATATGTTGGATCGAATCCGAAAAACCAATACAAAGCAAGAAAAATAAATCCGGAAGCCAAAATAATTATTACATAAGAATATAATACCCAGCGCCTGTATTTTTTTTCGCCAAAAAAAACGTGTACCGCCCAAAATGTTGCCAGAAAGAATAAAAAGATTGCAAGGGCAGTAAAGACATATTTCAGGTAATAAAGAGTCCACTCATCTAATCCTTCTAAAAAGCTCAGCACAGGAGGCAGGTGGTATTCAAATGAATGATAATGGGTTTTGCTAAGCTGGTAATTAAGATTTACAAAAAGATAGTCTCTTGCAAAGCCAAGGTAGATCAGAAAAAAAATTGCTGAGGCATACTTTATGTATTTTAAAAATTTTGCCACTAGGTTTTTGCGTATTTATTAACCCACCACATCCACAAACCAAAAATAAAGGCGTATACCAGAATTGTAAATGTATAGGTGTGGTTAAAGGAGAGAAAATCATAATGGTGATGCGCAATCAGCACCAATGCAAAAACTCTGAGTATATTAAGTAAATGAACAAGCAAAATTCCGACTGGAATAAACCATAATTTTTTAAGCCAGTTTCCCGGAAAAGAAATAATAAAAAAAGAAAACAGTACAAACAGGCTTAGGGCATTACAGGCATATCCTATCCACACCCCCTGGTAGTTTCCGGGAAACTGGCTTAAAA
>JACMLS010000849.1 GCA_014379485.1 Bacteroidia bacterium
TAATTTCAGGAGTAATAATGGCACCAACAGGTGCTTTTAAAACAACAGCAATACCGTCGGGCAATGGCATCGTTAAATTGTCTGTAACAGTCATTTCTGATTCTGGCTCCTGTTGCTTAATGTTTGGCTCACTTATCTTTTCAAAAGGCTGCTGCTGATTTTTAACCGGAGATAAATATTGATGCTGCTGATTTTTAGCCGTAAGCTTTATTGACTGATTTGTATGGTTTAAATCCTTTGAAACGGGTTTTGCGGTTTGAGCAATTATTGCAGTGTCTTTATGAGGCTTAACTAAAACTGTACCTACTACTAAAGCAGATATAATAAAAACTGCAATAATGGTAAGTGCCGGCCATTTCCTGTATCCATGAATTTCCTGCTGAATATTTCTCCAAACATGATCAGACGGGTACATACGATAATCGTCTGCCTCTTCTTTAAGGTATTTCTCAAACTCGTTATCGTAAAACCTGTTTTCCATACAGCACTGCAGACAGTTAGTTTAGTTTATGGTATTTTCTTTATCTCTATTTTTTATAAGCTGCTACAAGATTAATTTCTGATCCTGGTTTTTCTAATATTTTTTTCTTTATTAAAATATTTTCAAGCATCACTTTTGCCCTCGTGTACTGGCTCCTGCTCGTGCTTTCCTCAATTTCAAGCATTTCAGAAATTTCTTTATGGTTATAACCTTCAATTGCGTAAAGATTTAAAACCGTTTTATAACCCACTGGCAAAAGCCGAATACATTCTACTACCTGTTTTGCCTGCATTAACGAAGGAACCGTTTCTTCCTTTACCTGCAAATAACCGGCATAAGCAAGATCAATGTTCTCATTAAACTTTTTATATTTTTTGAGAAAATTAATACAGGTATGAACGATAATCCTGCGCACCCAACCTTCAAAAGAGCCTTTATTCTGAAATGTATGTATTTGGGTAAATACTTTAATAAAGCCTTCCTGTAACATATCTTCAGCGTCTTCCCTGTTTAGTGCAAAACGATAACATACCGACAGCATTCTTGGACTGTAACGGTTGTACAGTTCCCTTTGTGCTGAGGAGTCATTTTGCAAGCATCCGGCGAGTATAGCTTGTTCTGTCATGCAGGTAAGTGGTATTACCCAATAAATATAGACAATATTTTTGTTACAATGCTGCTTTGCCAAACGAAAGCCTCAAATTTCTCCGAAACCTGTAAATAGTAAACTTTAGGAATAGTGTTTAAACGTGAATTGTGAAGCAGAGATTTATGAGCCATGCAGAAGTTCTTTGTGGCATCGCCTCTTGCGTCGCACACTTGTACTACACAATAGTTGTAAGCTTTTGGCTGCAAGTTTACGTGCTTGTCGCATGGTCCACGGCTTGCTGCTGTATAATCCGAACGTACAAGTGTGCGACGCAAGGATGCTCAAACAGTTACTTATGCCTGGTACATGAAGGCCTTTTATATGTTAACCTTAAAAACTTCAATCCACTTTGCAAAACAGAGTACGCGCCACATTGTAGGAGTAAATTTTACTTTGCCGCTTACAATATTGTCGAATTGTAAAAGGATGTTTTTATTTATGAAACCGTTACTGATTTCTATGGCTTTCTCAATATCCTTTCTTAACTCAACACGATGCGTTTTTATCCATTCTTCTTCCGGGGTTACAAAACCCATCTTGTCTTTCCGGTTCAATATTTTTACGGGTAAAATATCCTTCATCGCATTGCGCAAAATGGTTTTGGTAATACCGCAATTGATCTTTTTTTCTACAGGTAAATGGTAAAGAAAACCTGCCAGCCTGTAATCCAAAAAAGGTACCCGTGCCTCAATAGAAAATGCCATAGAATTACGGTCTTCCCAATGCAGTAGCCTTGGTAAATTGGAAGCACTGATCTGTGAATACGACATTTGCTGCATTGATGAAAAACTAATATCATTTTCAATAGCA
>JACMLS010000850.1 GCA_014379485.1 Bacteroidia bacterium
AGAGAGAAATTGCCCGTGCGTAAGGGCAAATGAGGTTCAACTAATTAAACGGCAAAAATCAATACAAGCCATTCCGCTTCCTGATAAACCACTCAGTACTTAAAAACGCAAGCAACACAAAAAAGATCCATTTAAAATCTATTAAGTCGCGCAGTCTTTTTTCTTCGTAAGAAACTGTTTTAATGTCTTCTTTATTCAGAAGTTCTTCTTTCAGTTTCTGTAGCTGGTTCGGATAAAATAGTTTACCGCCTGTTTGGCGGGAGAGGTTGTAAAGCAACTGGTGGTCTGCAACGGTGTTAATTCTTTCTGCCACCAGTTCTTTAACTGTAAACGAACCTTTTTTAGAAAATAAAACTTTGTTTACAGTAACTTTTGCTTCGTAAGTATATTGGCCGGGCTTACGGCTGCCTATATTTAAGTGGCAACCGTTTGCATTAGAAAAAGTGCTTGTATTGCTTTCGCCTGCCTCGTTTTTTATTTCAATTGAAACCTGCGGATCTTTGATGAGTTCGTAACTGGCATTATACACTTCTGCATCCATTTCAATATTTTCGTTTTCGCTGAATAATTTTTTTGTGAAGAGGCGGAAAAAACTTTTGTCTTCTTTTACAGAGAGGTATTGAATGGTTTTATTCATCAGCTCATTAAACATATTAAAATTGCCGTGGTCAGCATAATCTCTCAACCTCCAGCGCCAGATTCCATCTCCTAAAATAACGGCAGCTTTTTGCTGTGAGTTAAAGGTAAAGTAGAGCATGGGGTTTTCTGTTTCTACCACACCAATGCGCTGGTAAATGAGGGCATTCATATCATTACCGGGCTGGTAGTTTCCTAAAGGAGATTTAAGAGCAGGAAAGTTTTTCATGTAAGCTTTCAACTCATCTGAAATGGAGAAAAGAGAAAAACTTTTATTGGCAATGGGTTCAGAATCGTTTGTTTTACCTGAGGGGCCGTTGATTTTTAAGCCGGGAAAATTGTCTGTTGAATTGCCTGAGATCAGGAGGTAAGGAATGTTGTTAGATTCAATTTCGAGTTTTGCTTTGCCAAGGCCTGTGCTCCATTTAAGCATGTGTACAATTACAAGGCTGTATGGTTTTAATGAGCCATTAAATTCATTTGCAAGGGCCACTTCTACTTCGTAATTCTGATTTACTTCTATGCTTTGTTTCATAGCAGCAATATCAGGATGGGGCGCTTCGGCAAGAATCAGGATCTTTTCGCGGTTGTCAATTACTTCTACAACAAAAGAAGAAGAGTTGTTTTGTTTATTTTCTTCGCCCTCTGCATAAGTAACAAACACGTTGTATTTTTGCGCACCGGGTTTATCTGCATCAAAAATAAAACTGAAAGTTTGCAAATAACTGTCTGCATTTACATCTAACTTTTGTTCGCCCACTTTTTTGCCATTGTTCATTATTGAGAGTACGGCTTTTGTTCCTTTTACTTTTTTGCCTTCAATAATAATATCTGCCGGAAATTTATTACCGAGGTATGCTACCTGGTTGTGGTTGATTTTTTTAACCAGCAGGTCTTTGGTTTCTGTAGTATCGCCCAGGGCAATTGAATAAACGGGGTATTTAAGATCTTTGTTAGAGTAGAGCGGATTCTGCCCTTTGTTATATAAACCATCTGTTGCAATTACCAATGCGCCCAGGTTGCGGTTAGAGTAATTATTCTCTATCTCGTTAAAAATTCCTGAAAAATCTGTTTCCTTACCTTTAAAATTTACTTCTTTGCCTGCTCTTAATTCATGATCGAAATTGTAATATTTCAGTTCGAATTTTTCTGTCAGTTCTTCGCCCATTGCACCAAGGCCCTCAATAAATTCTTTTTTAATTTTTGCAGAATCTTTGTTTTGAAGTATGCTCTGAGAATTATCAATAGCAATTAAAAGAAGCGGTTTTTCTTTTTCTATAGAAACATTTTTGAGCATTGGTTCTAACAGAAAAAAAGCGAGCAGTGTAATAAACAGCAGGCGCAGCGCCAGTAAAAAACGGGCAACACCAGTGCTGACATCTTTTGTTTTGGTTGATTTATAGTAGAGAACAAACGCAAAAATAAAACCACCCAAAAGGCAAAACACCGTAAGGTAAAAGGGATAGGTAAAAATTATCTGAAAAAGTAGCGTCAAGGTTTGTTGGTTGTTTTTTACCCGTTATCAAATAACGTAAATCAAAAGTGAAAACTGAAAAATCTCTAATCAAAAAATGTTAATGCCATGAAGCTTCTCGTTCTGCATTTTGAATAAAAAGGAAAACGAGACGCTTCATGATAAAAAAAGATCAGGTAAGCATGCCACCGCAAACATTTATGCACTGGCCGGTAATGTATGCAGACATATCTGAGGCAAGAAATAAAGTAAGGTTTGCAACATCTTCTACCGTTCCGCCACGTTTAAGCGGAATGGCGTCGCGCCAGCCTTGTACAGTTTTTTCGTCGAGGGCCGCTGTCATTTCGGTTTCAATAAAACCGGGGGCAATGGCGTTGCAACGTATATTTCTGCTTCCCAACTCAAGCGCAACAGATTTAGAAAAACCAATAATGCCTGCTTTACTTGCCGCGTAATTGCTCTGGCCTGCATTTCCTTTTACGCCCACAACAGAGCTCATGTTTATAATAGAACCTTTACGGGCTTTTAGCATGGGGCGCTGTACGGCTTTTGTAAGATTAAAAACAGATTTAAGGTTGGCGTTCATTACCTCATCCCATTGTTGTTCAGACATTCTCATTAACAAAGTATCGCGTGTAATTCCGGCATTGTTTACCAGCACATCAACTGTTCCGAATTCTGTAACAACAGCAGTTACAAACTCATCAGCTGCTTTGTGGTTGCCTGCATCACTTTTATATCCTTTGGCTTTTATACCAAAAGCAGAAAGTTCTTTTTCTAAAGCAAGGGCTTTTTCATCTGAACTTACATAGGTAAAGGCAATATTGGCGCCTGCTTTTGCAAAGGCAAGTGCAATGCCGTGCCCAATTCCTCTTGTTGCCCCGGTAATAATGGCTGTTTTCCCGTTTAATATCTGCATAGTTAAAATTGTTAATTTAATGTGAGCAAATATACGGTTTAAGCCATTAAAAAGTTGATAAGAAGCGCAACCAGTAAATTTTTTTTACATAGCTTTGAAATTCAGTTAAAAAGTGCAAAAGTAGGAACAATGAAAAAAATTATTACCGGAATATTTTTAGTAGCCTTTGCTTTTTCTTATTCTCAAA
>JACMLS010000851.1 GCA_014379485.1 Bacteroidia bacterium
AAAAAAACAACAGAAATAAAAAATTACGACGCAAAAGGAAAATTAACTTCAGAAGAATTTTTAAAAGACGGAAAGCCCGCAAAGAAATGAAAACCTTGGTAAAAATAGTTGCGATTGTTTTTTTCAGTGCCGCTGTTTTTGCCTGCAGTCTTCCGGTGCCACAAGAGGTTAACGAACAACGTGTTATTCTTCCTAAGGTAAATGCAGATTCTGCTTTCTTGAATATTTTTGAAGAAAAAGACCTGGTAGTAAAATTAGAAAACGCAGATTCGCTCTCAGTAAAATTTGCTAAAGAAAGATTTAAGAAAATGACGGCGACAGAATTTGATACACGTATAGATACTTTTAAAAAATATAATCCGGAAGCTCACTATTACATAAAAGCTTCACCGGATGTTTCCACGGCAGATCAGGTAGAAGTAATCAACATCCTTGCAAAACACAAAATTTTTAAAGTAAAACTCGTTACCGAAATTAACAACAGCACAAAAAATTAAATTCAATAATAAACTTATGCTACAACTAAACACCATACGCGAACACAAAGACGAAGTACTTAAAGGACTCGCAAAAAAACACTTCGCAAAAGCCGAAGAGATCATTAATAAAATTATTGAGGCCGATGCTACGCGAAGACAAGCGCAAAAAGACAGCGACAATTTAAAAAGCGAAGCCAACACCATTTCTAAACAAGTGGGTGAGCTTATGAAAGCCGGCAAAAAAGAAGAAGCAGAAGTGGTAAAAACAAAAACCGCTGAGCTGAAAGAGAAAGAAAAACAATTAGGCGAGTTGCTTGCAGAAAAAGAAAAAGAAATTCAGGATCTGCTTTGCCTTGTGCCTAATTTGCCAAACGAAAAAGTTCCCGCCGGAAAAACACCGGAAGAAAATGAAACTGTTTACAAGCACGGAGAAATTCCAACACTTCACGCAGCCGCAGTTCCTCATTGGGATCTGACCACAAAATACGACCTGATAGATTTTGAACTGGGGGTAAAAATTACAGGTGCAGGTTTTCCGGTTTACAAAGGTAAAGGCGCAAAATTACAACGTGCCTTAATTAATTTTTTCCTTGATCGCGCCACCGCAAAAGGTTACCGCGAAATTATGCCTCCGCTTATGGTAAACGAAGCATCTGGTTTCGGCACAGGCCAGCTTCCTGATAAAGAAGGGCAAATGTACCACGCAACTATTGACGGATTCTATTTAATTCCAACAGCAGAAGTTCCGATCACCAATATTTACCGCGATGTTATTTTAAAAGAAAGCGAATTGCCGGTAAAAAATTGTGGCTACACACCCTGTTTCAGAAGAGAAGCCGGCAGCTACGGAAAAGATGTGCGCGGATTAAATCGTTTACACCAGTTCGACAAAGTTGAGATCGTACAGATCGCACATCCCGAAAAATCTTACGAAATTCTTGAAGAAATGAAAGAATACGTTGCCGGATTATTACAGGACCTTGAACTGCCCTACAGAATTTTAAGACTTTGCGGAGGCGACATGAGTTTTGCAAGCGCAATGACCTACGACATGGAAGTGTGGAGCGCGGCGCAACAACGCTGGCTCGAGGTAAGTTCTGTGTCAAATTTCGAAGCATTTCAGAGCAACAGGTTAAAATGCAGATTCAAAGGTGCTGATGGAAAAACCCAGCTGGCACATACGCTGAACGGAAGCGCTTTAGCATTACCCCGCATTGTGGCGGCACTATTGGAAAACAATCAAACCCCCGAAGGAATTAAAATTCCAAAGGTGCTTGTACCTTACACCGGTTTCGACATTATAAATTAAGTTAATTACCTTAAGAAAGAAGAGATTTCACATTAAAATCGTTAATTTTAATAGCATATTTATGACACGGATAATTGGATTTATTTTTGCGGCATTAATTTTGTTTTCATGTAAACCAAAAACAGATTTCAGCGCTGAAATAACGCAGGCAGACAGCGTAAAAAAAGAGATACAAAGAGTAGTAACAGGATTTAATCAATTGGACTCAGTGAGAATTTCTGTTTCAGAAAACACAATAGGAGCTTATCTTGGTTACATTACTCAGAATTTAAAAGATACAATTTCAAGAGAAGATGCTTTTTTGCTTTCAGGTTTTAAAGGCATAAAAAAATCTTTCGGAAAATATTCTAAAACAAAAAGAGACCTGGGTCGTTTTTATGCTTTTAACCTGAAACAGATAGAGAGCCTGCAGACAGATCTTAAAGAAGGGATGATTGACAACAAAGACAGTGCAAAAAAATATATTACCAGCGAAATAGATGCGAACAGAGAACTGATGAGAATGATGAGGTTGCACACAGAAATAATTCCGAATGAAATTACACGTTATGATAGCCTGAAACCAAAAGTAGAAGAGATCATAAAAAAAATAAACAAAGGAACGCTTCCTGCAGAATTGCTGAACGTTCCCGTAAAACGAGAAACCCAAGAAGTTGAAGACGACGATTAAAATATTTTTCTTGCTTTTTTTTCCGCTTTCTTTTTTAGCGCAAAGTGCCGACGAACAATTGGCATTACAGGCTTTTAATAACAAAGAGTACGAAAAAGCAATTGTTTATTACGAAAAATTATACGATCAGAATTCTTTTCAGTTTTACAACAACTATTTTAAGTGTTTGCTCTACACAAAAGATTTTAAACGGGCAGAAAAAATTGCGAAGAAACAACTCAAAAACAACTCAACAAATCTTTCTGTTTATATTGACCTTGCAGATGTTTACCTGAACGATGGTTCTGACAAGAAAAAAGCAGACGAACAATATCAGAAAGCAATTAAAGAAGTAGGCGCAGACCAGAACCAGCTTTACAATCTTGCACAGGCTTTTACCAACAACAAACAATACGATTATGCAATACAGGTGTATCTGAAAGGCAGAAAAATTTACGCAGGCTCTTACCCGTTCTATTATGAAATTGCCGATGTGTATTTGCTTAAAGGCGAAACGCGCAACATGATCAATGAATATTTAGACGCGCTTGATTTTCGCGAGAGTGAAATGTACATGGTTCAAACACGCTTAGGAAATTCATTAGGGTATGACGATGAAAAAGGAGGTTTTAATAATCCCATTCTTAAAGCAGAACTACTAAAACGCATACAAAACAATCCTGACAAAACTGTTTACTCAGAGTTTTTAGTGTGGATACAGTTGCAGCAAAAAGATTACGAAGGCGCCTTTATTCAGAGCAAAGCTTTAGACAAAAGAAAAAAAGAAAACGGTTTTCGTATGATGGACCTTGGAAAAGCCTGCATGGCAGAAAACGTTTATGATGTGGCGCAAAAATGTTACCAGTACGTAATTGATAATAACAAAGATTATTATTACGACAATGCTTTTGTTGAAAGCGCAAATGTCTTGTATGAAAAAATTACAAAGTCTGTAAATTACACCAAGCAGGACCTGAATGATCTGGAAGGAAAATTACAATCAACGATTAAAAAATTCGACAACGGTTCGCTTACGTTTCCGGTAATAAAAAAACTGGCGCATTTGCAGGCATATTATTTAGACAAAGATTCTGCTGCAATTGATCTGCTTAACAAAACAATTTCTTTTCCGGGCATTGATAAACTTACACAGGCAGAATTAAAATTAGAGTTGGGAGATATTATGATCCTTACCGGTGATATTTGGGAAGCATCTCTTTTGTACTCACAAGTTGATAAAGCATACCATCACGAACCAATTGGGCAGGAAGCAAAATACCGCGTTGCAAAAGTGTATTATTACTCAGGCGATTTTAAATTATCTAAAGCACAATTTGATGTTTTAAAAGGCGCCACCAGCAAATTAATTTCTAACGATGCAATGGATATGAGTTTGGTTATTTCTGATGCAATTGGAGTTGACACCAACGATGTTCCGCTTGCATGGTTCTCTTCTGCAGAACTTTTAATCCGTCAGAATAAATTTAAACAGGCTATTTCGCGCATGGATTCTATTATGCTTATGTTTCCTGACCATACTTTGGCAGATGATATTTTAATGAAGAAAGCGCAAATAGCAATGAAAACCGGAAAATTTCAGGAAGCCGCAGACTTTTACCAGAAAGTAGTTACGGATTACGGCTCAGAAATTTTTGGAGACGATGCACAATTCAACATTGGCGAGATCTACGAAAAATACATTAACGACGTAGAAAAAGCAAAAACCGCTTACCAGGATCTTATGGTAAATTACCCCAGCAGCGTTTTTACAACCGAGGCACGCAAACGTTTCAGGAAATTGAGGGGTGATGTTTATTAAACTAATTTTTCACCGCTAAGAACACATAGGGGCCACTGAGTTTTCACTAAGCAAAATTCTGAAAGCAATTCATTACATATTATTTGCTTTTTTAAGCGCTACTTTTTTTAATCAAATCAGTGCACAAACTGATTCAACAATAAAAAAAAATCCGCAACGCCGATATTATTCGAGATGGCCGTATATTGGAGAGAACGTTCCGCCATACATTGCTATAGCAGGAGGTTATGAAGGTATTTATTCAAAAAATTTGCAGATTGGTGTTGCTGCAAACTGCGGGAGCTTTACAGTTAATCCCGGCATTGGTGGAATGATAGGTGGAATTATTCTTTATAAGCAGAACCTTTGAATAAAAATATCTATTCTTATGAAGCCGAATTTGGAATGTATTCCGGGCCGGTTTTAGGATTTAATTATAATTACAATGTAACAAGCTCCAATAAAATTTCTGCGTTCAAACCTTTTGTTGGAATAGCAATAGCTAACATTCAAATTTTGTATGGATATAGTTTTTACTCGTCAAAACAAGATCTGAATAAAGACTTAAGACATAACAGAATTACAATACGATTAATTTTACCTGTCCTCAAATTAGCAAAGGGGAAATAAATTATTTAGAAATGGAAAACCTCAACGCCCTAAACTCTCTTACAGAAAATTTCTCCGCATCAGATACAATGCCTGTTATTTTCATTGGGCACGGAAGTCCGATGAACGCTGTAGAAGATAATCCATTCACCAAAACACTTTCGCAACTCAGTACAAAAATTCAAAAACCAAATGCAATTTTAGTTATATCTGCACACTGGTTAACGAGAGGAAATTCTTTGGTTTCATTAAATCCAAATCCGCAAACCATTTATGATTTTGGTGGTTTTCCGGATGAGCTTTACAATATAAAATACGAACCCAAAGGTGCGCCTGAATTTGCAAAAGAAATAATTTCAAAAGTAACCACAGAAAAAATAATGGGTCATGATACTATGGGTTTAGATCATGGGGCCTGGACAATTCTAAAATACATTTATCCCGAAGCAAACATTCCGGTTTTTCAACTGAGTATTGATTACGATAAATCTCCGCAATGGCATTTTAACCTGGCAAAACAACTTTCTTTTCTCAGAAAAAAAGGCGTGCTTATTTTGAGCAGCGGCAACATTGTACACAACTTAAGGATTATAGATTGGAACCGTGACGCAAAAGTTGCCGATTGGAGTTTGGAATTTGATTCTATTTTTAAAAAACAAATGCTCAGCGAAAATTTTTCTTCTCTTATAGATTATTATTCTTTGGGAAGTTCAGCAAAATTAGCCATTCCCACCAACGATCATTACCTGCCGGCTCTTTACACACTAGGCCTCAAAGAAAAAAACGAAACTATCTCACACATTTACGAAGGTTTTCAGAACAGCACTGTAAGTATGAGAAGCTTTTTAATAGGTAAATGATCTTGATTCATAAGATTTTACTTTTTTTCACAACCAGCTCAAGCGGTTTTTTCGTACCTTTCTTTTCTCAAAAAAACCTGTTCACGCCAGTCTTATATCTTGCGTTCTTATGTCTTCTATCCGACGTTTAATCCTCTTACATAAAAACCAATCCAATGAAAAAAATTCTTCTTTCGCTTTCTATCTTTTCTGTTGCAACATTTTTTTGCCAGACAGGAATTCCGGTGCAGAATATTGCTCAACCTGTAGAAAACGCTGTCTTGTATTTAGATGGCGCAGAACTAATTCACAGCAAATCTGTAACTATTAGTCCGGGCAGAACAAACGTTGTGTTTACAGGTCTCACCAATAAACTCATTGGTAAAAGTGTTCAAGTTACGAGCAGCAGTCCCGATGTAAACATTCTTTCTATCTCAGATAAAATTAATTTTTTAAATCCTGCAAAAGAAAACGCAAAAATAAAAGTGATCCGCGATACAATTAAAAAACTTCAAACAGAAATTGATGAACTTAATAACGACAAAAACGCTTACGAATCAGAAAAGAATATGATTCTGAATAACCAGAAAATTGGCGGAAATGATAAAGGCGTATCAATTGCTGAGCTTAAACTTGCGGCCGATCTTTTTCGCAGCCGAATAAAAGAAATTAACACAGAAGTGTATAAATTCAATACTAAAATTGACCAAAAAGCTGAACTGATACACAAGCGCGATTTGGAATTAAATGAACTGAACGCAAACAAATTTAATCCAACCTCAGAAGTAACCATTTTACTGTCCTGCACTGCAAAAACAACTACTACATTAGAATTACATTATATAACTCCTGCCGGTGGCTGGACACCTAGCTACGACCTGAAATGTGAAGACCTGAACAAACCGCTCGTACTGGTTTACCGCGCAAAAGTTTATAATAACACAGGAATAGATTGGAACGATATAAAAATGAAACTATCTACCGGAGACCCAATGAAAAATGCCGCCAAACCAAATTTAGAAACCTGGTTTGTAAATTACAACGAAGGAAATACCTATTACCAAAAATCAGGAAAGAAAGGAGCCTACTCTAACGATTATTCTAAAGATGAGTATGCAGAAGATTTTAAAAACAGCAATGCAAATAAACCTTCGGCAAATTATTCTGCACAGCAGCAACAACAATTACAGCAAACACAAACCAACAGCATTTTGTTTGAAGAGATCCAGGTATCTGACCTGAGCGCTGAATTTGACATTAAAGAACCTTACACAGTGCCTTCTGATGCAAAACCATATATTGTAGATGTAACCACACATAATTTAAATGCCATTTTCCGCCATTACGCATTGCCAAAAAACGAGCGCGAAGCATTTATGCTTGCACGCATTACCGGTTGGGAAGAATTGGATTTAGTAGAAGGCCCCTGCAATGTTTATTTTGGAGGAACTTATGTGGGCCAATCTTACATTGATACAAAGAGTATTGATGATACTTTAGATCTTTCTTTAGGAAGAGATAAACGCATTATGGTAAGCCGTACGCAGGTAAAAGATCTTACAAGAGAAAAAATTGTAGGCAACAGCAGAAAAATTACCTACAGCTATGAAATGGTTGTGAAAAACAACAGAAAAACTGCCATAACAATTGACCTCGAAGATCAGTTACCCGTTTCTAAACAGGCAGACATTACCGTTGAAGCGATACAACTGAGCGGAGCAGACATGAATAAAGACAACGGTAAACTTACCTGGACATTTAATCTGCAGCCCGATGAGTCTAAAAAAGTAATTCTTACTTTCTCAATAAAATACCCAAGAGACAAAGCGGTAAACGTAAAAAACTACAAAAGCAAAATGCGGGCTAAATTCTAAATCTGATGCCACAGATTGCACTGATTTACACAGATTAAGGCCGCAGATTTTTTTTATAAGACACTTTGTGCACCAGTCTTATATCTTACATTCTTTTATCTTATATTCAGGTTGTTAAGTTTTATAAGGGGCACATCCTTGTAGTACGTCATGTTTTGGCGCAGGTAATGCTGCACATTTGCTTTATAAATTTAAAATTATGAGCAACGTAGCCAACATTAACACCGGAATAGTAGCAGAATGGATCAGCATTATAGATCCTGCCATGACAAAAGATCTTCAGTACGAAGAAAAAATTGCTGCTGTTTTAAGATCGCAGACAGACCTGCTTTTAAATTCTACTATGACAGAAATAAAAGCAAAGCACTGGATTCTCACAAAAAAGCAAACAGAAAAAGAAACCATTATTGAGTTTTCTTTAATTGCCTATAAAGTTGAATCTCATTTTTCTGAAGATGGCGAAAAAGATTTTCATTTTAAACAGATCAATCGCCTCAGAAAAAAATTAAATAAAGCTTTGCAGGAAGAAGATTATTTAAAAGCAGCGCAACTAAGAGATAAAATTACAGGCCTGGACGATGGTGGTCCGGCTGCAGCATAAAGATCGTTCTTTGATTTGTACGGGTGGTTTAGTTTAAACCCGCTTCGATGAAAATCGTGGCGGGTTTTTTGTTTTTAATAATAGGTATACCGGCAATGCCTGTATTCACTCTTAGTACCTGGAGTAAATTCCTTTTCAATTAACCCATATTTGTTGTAGATCATAGTATGATTTTTCACCTCTGTGCATTTTCCGTTCCGGTAAAAAGATGAATTTATCAATACACATTGTCCGGCAGTGTTGTAGATCCATTTGTAGTCTGTGCGCTGGTCTCCGTTATAATTTACTTCTTCAACTTTTCTTTTTTGAGAGTCGTATTTGTAAATTATAACTCCGTCACGATCATTCTTATTTCCGAAATAAACAACGCTGTCAGGACCAGGAAAAGAAGAGTAGTAATGTTTTTTTTCCTCGTATAGGTCCCATTTTTCTTTTTCAGAATAATGATGTGATGAATTATTAAAGTTATAGCTTTTCCAATTCACTACGCGGCCATTTTCATATTCAAAATCATATTTCCATCCAAAGCTGGGTTCGCCTTTTATTTGTGAACCACTCCAATTAATTAATAAGGCTGTATCTCCGTCAATTGTTAATATGCATTTTTCATATTTCAGCCACACTAATGAATCTGGCAACCCTGCCCTTTTAAAATTATGTGGGCTTTGCTTAAGAATTGTTCTTCCGCTGTCTTCATAAACATATTGATATGTGCCGAAAAAAAAAGAGCCTTCATATTCATATACACAACGTTTAAGAGAATCGTATTTGTAAACAACTGAACCAATCAACCCAACAGGCCCGGGCCTGACAGCGCCTGAGCTTACCACTGGAAAACTGCGGTAATCATACATGCTTTTTTTCATCAGCAATCCATCAACAGAAAAAGAATCTATTGTTCTGAGTTTAGAATTTGTTTCGCTGTAATACGTTGTGCGGGTGCGAATTTTTTTTGTTTTTATGGGAAGGGTTTGGGAATGAAGGCCTGAGAAGATGAAAAAAATAAATATGACACGGAAATTTTTCATTTGTGCAAATAATAATCCAATTTACAAATTTTAACGAGAGTTTTACTAACGGATGGATAACTGCCGGTTTTTTTTAGCAAGGTGTTTTTGAAGTTTTGCAAAAAAATGAGCATTGCAAAACAAGGGACAACAAGCGACACCTGTGACATAAGAATGTGCTTTGGGTCCCGCAAGTCCCTTTTTGTCCCTTGAGATTAATACCAATAACAAAAGATTTTGAACTAACCCATCTTTTTTCCCAACTCAACAAACTGTTTAATTTTTTCTCTTTCATTTAAACTTGTATTGAGCAAACAAATTTCTGTAGCGCCCATTCCCTGAAATCGATCAAGGCTTAAAACAATCATATCATCTTGAAATGAAAGGTCTGTTAAATCAGAAATTCTATCTGAATCAGGAAATTGCTGATTTCTATTAAAGCGAATAAACTGGCCCTTGATTAATGGTTCTAAGATTGTACTTACAATATAAATGCCTTTTTCATTTACAAACACATTAAAAGAAGCCGGGTTAAAAGCTAAAACATTTTTAACTTTTGCCTGCACGTTTAACATGTGCAGGGTTTCAGGCCCTGCCATTTGTTGCCAGAAATCGATTTCGTTCATAGATTTTTTGATTGAATGAAATACCAATTGCACATATAATATTTATGGAAAATTTCAAGACCTGATAACTCAGAACTAAACAGACTTTGGACTTGCAAACTTGTTGACTCCGGACTCAGCGGACTTTTCTTTAAGACTTCTTCCGGTTATTCAGCTCGTCGCGGATGCGAGCGGCCAGTTCGTATTGTTCATCTTCTTCAGCGCTTGCCAAAAGAGTTTTTAATTCTTCTGTGCTTTTGCTTTTGTATTCACCTTCGGGAGATGTGGCGGCTTCTTTTTCTACAGGTTCAACAGATGTTTCTTCTGTTTTGGTAATGGCTTCGTCTTCCAAAATAATTCCGGCAGAGGCAAGAATGAATTCGTAGGTATAAATGGGACACTGAAAACGAACCGCCAGTGCAATTGCGTCAGAGGTGCGCGCATCAATTTCTGTTTCGCGTTCGCCTGAGTTGCACATTAGTTTTGCGTAAAAAATTCCTTCAACAAGGTTATAGATAATTACTTCAGACACGTTAATGTCAAAAGTTTCTGCAAAGGTTTTAAAAAGGTCGTGCGTTAAGGGGCGGCTGGGAGTCATTTTTTCTAACTCAATTGCAATGGCCTGCGCCTCAAAACCACCGATAATAATTGGTAATCTTCTTTTGCCTCCTGATTCTCCCAATACAAGAGCATACGCTCCGGCCTGGGTTTGACTGTAGGAAAGGCCAACAATTTCTAATCTTACTTTCTTCATGCAAAACTCTTTTGCTACTGATTTCTAACCGGTGAAATCTGCGGCATTTTAATCAGATTTAAATATAGAAATAATTAATCAATTGGCGTTAGCCTTAAATTTTTTAACAGCCTCAATTAATTTAGGTAAAACCGTAAAAGCGTCTCCAATAATACCATAATCAGCAGATTTGAAAAAAGGCGCTTCTTTGTCTGTATTGATCACCACGATGGTTTTACTGCCGTTTACCCCGGCCAAATGCTGTATTGCACCAGAAATTCCTATAGCAATATATAAATTAGGACGAATGGCAATACCGGTTTGGCCAACGTGTTCGTGATGCGGCCTCCAATGCATATCTGCAACGGGGCGAGAACAAGCTGTTGTGGCGCCTAAAATTTTTGCAAGTTCTTCTACCATTCCCCAGTTTTCAGGCCCCTTCATTCCACGTCCGGCAGAAACAACTAATTCTGCTTCGGGTAACGGAATATTGCCACCACCTGCATTTGATTTAACTTCTTTAACTGTAATTTTTGCGGTAATGCCGGAAAGATCAGGCGCAAAATCACTTACTGTTGCAGTGTTTGCACTGGTTGTTACCGGAAAAGAGTTGGGGAGCAGGGATATCACTTTTACGTCTGAGTGAATTGTATAAACTGCAGTGGCCTTGCCTGAAAAAACATTTTTCTTTACGTCAAGTCCATTGCCGTTTATTGTAGGATAATCTACTGCGCCCGCTACCAGCCCCGCCTTAAGTTTTGCGGCAACGCGCGGAGCAACTGCTTTACCGTTAATGTCATGAGAAAAAATTATCACTTTGGCAGATTCTGCTTTTGCCGCCTGTTCAATGGCAACACTCTGCGAAATTGAATCTGCATTTCCTTTTACGGAAAGAATTTTTTTTGCGCCTGCGTGGCCAATTTCTTCGAGCTGCGCGGCATCTGCGTTGTAAACTATGGCGGTTGCGCTTGTGCCTAAAAGCTCAGCGATCTTTGTGCCATAATTTACCGCCTCAAGAGAAGCCTTTTTGACTCTTCCTTTTGAGATTTCTGTGTAAATTAATACTGACATATTGTAAGATTATTAATGTGTGTGGTGAGTTATTGGTTATCTGTTAATAGTTATTGGTTGTAATTTTTTGTAATAAATTGTAATTGGTTGTTGGTTCATTTATACTTCTTCATTTTTATCCTGAGCCTGTCGAAGGCCGCTATTCATTATTAATTTTATTTCCACTTATCCTGTTCCCCTATTCACTATTGCCTATCCCCTATTGCCCTTTTATATCACCTTGGCTTCGTTGTGCAGGAGCGCTATCAACTCCTCTGCTTTGTCTGCGTCTATAAATTTACAGGCAGTTCTTCCGGCAGAAAGTGAGTATGATTTTATTGAAGTTAATTTATCTCCGGCAGCAGCCTCAACAACTTTAATTGGTTTGGTACGTGCTGCCATAATTCCGCGCATGTTTGGTATGCGTTGTTCTGCCATTCCTTTTGCACATGAAACTACTAAAGGTAAATTGCATTCAACTATCTGCGATCCTCCATCAATATCCTGTTCAAGCGTAACAGTAGTTCCAGCAACATCCATTTTTGTGGCGAGAGAAACGAACGGATAATCTAAAATTCCGGCTACCATTCCTCCAACAGAAGAACCGTTGAAACTGATGGTTTCTTTTCCGGCAAGAATTAAATCGTACCCGTTTTCTTTAGCGTATTTTGCAATTTGTTCTGCCACAAAAAAAGCATCTGGTGCTTCTGCGTTTATACGCACCGCATCATCTGCTCCTAGTGCAAGACCTTTACGTATGGTCGCTTCGCTGTCTGCCAAACCAACATGAAATAAAGTTACTGCTGTTGCAAGGTTTGCCTCTTTTAATTCGAGTGCGCGTACAAGAGCATACCATTCATCATACGGATTAATGATAAACTGCACGCCTGCTTTATTAAACTCAGTATCGTTATTGGCAAAAGCGATTTTTGTGGTGGTATCAGGCACATTGCTGATGGCAACTAAAATCTTCATAAAAAAGAATTTTTAAATAGGACGCAAATTTAGGGTTTTTAGCGAGAAAAGGAAATGAAATTTTAGGTGAAAAAACCGATAAAAAAGGGCTGAGAACAATAAGGATTTACTTATCTTTTGGAGTTATTATTTTATCTGCCTTTAAGGGGCAGAAGGTTTTTATGAAAAAGAAATTTGCAAGTTATCTGTTTGTACTATTTTGTTTTGGGAAAATTTTTTCTCAGGACAAAGAATTTATTGACTCTTTAAAATCTGCACTTAAAAAAAGTACCAACGACTCTGTCCGTTGCCTTGTTTTATCTGAACTCTCTGAAAACGCAGCAGACGGAGAATGGGAAAAATATAACGAAGAATTAAAAACTATCGCAGAAAAAAATCTTGAAAGATCTTTTTCATCAAGAAGACCTTTTTACGTAAAACGCCTTGCCATTGCATTGAACAATTTTGGGTACTCCTACTCTGCCGTTGGAAACATAGATGCAGCAACTGAATTCTATTCCAAAAGTCTTAAATTATCAGAAGAAATTGCCGATAAAGACGGCATAGGAGCTGCGCTGAATAACCTGGGTGGCCTTTATTTTAATAAAGGCGACATTAATGCGGCAATTGACTATTATGAAAGAAGCCGTAAATTATCAGAAGAAACCGGCAACGAACCAAGTGCGGTTAATGCTTTACAGAACATTGCTTTTGTTTTATTAAAACAAGGGGACAATAGTAAGGCTCTTGAATATTTTAAACAGGGTTTGGCAAGACTAAAAAAAATCGGTGACAAAAGGGGGGTTGCAAAATCTCTCAGCTATATTGCTCTGGCGTATCTTGAGCATGGTGACCCGGACTGTAAATCTGCTGTGCCCGCAGAATGCATACGTGCCGCCAATATCAAAGCCCTTGGTTTTTATTTAAAGAGTTTAAAAACACACGAAGAGGCCGGAAATAAAAGCGGGGCCGCAGGGGCTTTACTTAATATTGGAACCATCTTTTATACGATTGGAGACACCTCCTGTGAACCGGTTTCTTCTGAAAAATGCAAAGCTTCGGGAATTAAAAAAGCAATTGATTGTTTGGAAAAAAGCCTGAAAATACGCAAGGAGACAGGAGACAAGCAAGGCACCGCAAACTGCTATTACACGCTTGGCCGGTTTTATATAAAACAAGGAGATTTTTCAAGGGCACTTTCTGCAAGCCTCAAAGGTCTTGAGTTAAGCAGAGAAATTGGCTATCCCGAACAATTGAAACACATTTCATTGCAGTTAAAAAATATTTATTTACACAATAAACAATATCAAAAGGCCCTTGAAATGTATGAGCTGAGTGTAAAAATGAGTGATAGCCTCATTAATACCGAAACAAAAAAAGCTTCTATTAAAACCCAGCTCAAATACGAATACGAAAAAAAATCTGCTGCTGACTCCGTTAAAAACGCAGAACAACAAAAAGTAAAAGATGCACAACTTGCCGCGCAAAACGCTTCACTTAAACAGGAAAAATTTCAACGTTATTCGTTAGTTGTTGGTTTGTCGTTAGTCGTTTTGGGATTGTTGTTCGTTATCAATCGTTTTCGCGTTACAAGCAAACAGAAAAAAATTATTGAGGAACAGAAAATAAAAGTAGATGAGGCTTTTGAAAAACTGCATGAGAAGAATAAAGAGGTGATGGATAGTATTCATTATGCACATCGGATACAACGAGCGTTGGTTACCTCCGAAAAATATGTGGAGAAGCACCTGAACAGGTTAAGGAATAGTTA
>JACMLS010000852.1 GCA_014379485.1 Bacteroidia bacterium
TACCGGTTTGTTGCAAATGACAGGAAATTCAGAGGATTGGAAATATACATCAAGACAGGTTCTGAATGCAGGTGAAATTGAAATTGAATCTGTGGTAATTTCAAAATGTTTTTTGTCGTAGTAAAATTTGAACTGGTATTTACCGGGCTTTATCTTAAGTGAGAATTTTCCATGTTCATCTTTTGTAGCAGTTAAGTTAATGCCATTGTACGACATTTTGATTGGTGAAACTATAAGTTTGTTCAGGTGAGTATCAGTGAACCTGAATTCAAATACAGCTTCAGTTTTACTCAATGAAACGTCTTTTGCGTTTTTGCTTACTGAATAGCTCATCAGTATTCCGGAATGTTCCTGGTTACTGAATGCGGAAATGACAAGGATACAAAAGAATGTACAAGTATTTATTCTGCTTAGAATTGATTTCATAAGGCATTTATTGATTTAGATTAATTTCTTTTTGCATTCCTCCCCATTCCAGAACCGTAAAACCTTTCCTGTCTAACGAAGGAATTTTTTGCTCAGTAAGTTTTGAGAAATTGTTTTCAGCTGCATTGGCCCACACCATAAAAACACGGAATACATGATCTGGCTTTGGTGTAATGGTGAGTTTTGCGTATTCATTAAAATCTTCGTTGAAAACAAAGTGAACGTAATTTTTTTCGTTTGCACTCATTAGCGGAACCCAATATGTAATATAATCTGCGCTCTCTTTTGAGTTCAACCCCATGGCAGAAAGTTTTTCTTCAAAGAACCCTGTAAGATCATTTTTGTTTACAATAAAACCTTCATTAAAATTTATTTTATTTCCATCAAGATCAGTTTCTCCTTCCCAGAATAAGTAATTGAATTTTTTACCATCCATTTCAATTGTTCCGCTTGAATCAACTACAAAATTCCAACCCGTTTTATATTCAGGGTAAGTAAAACCAAGCTTACCTTTCATTTCAAGTTTAATACTTACTTCGGTTTTTTCTTTCGGATACACGTAAATAACCGGTTTTGTACACACAGTTGGATATTTTGAAGATTGAAATCTTACTTCGATCTCTGTGCGATAACCTGGTTTTACTGAGATGGAATCTGTGGTCATTTCATAATGATCTGTATCGTAGAAAAATTTAAAAAGATAGTTGCCGGGTTTTACCAAAAGAGAAAATTTTCCGTTCTCATCTTTTTTTGCCGTGAGATTTTTTCCGTTATAAGACATTTTTATGTCTGTTAGAACGTTTTTGCCGGTGTGCTGATCGAGAAATTTAAAGGTGAAAATAGCTTCTGTATTTTTGAGCGCAGTGTCTTTTTTGCTCGATGTGATGTGATAGGGCGGAGTCCATTCAGGATTTCTTAAAGCTTTTACATCTTTATAGAAAAGAAAGGCGAACCAAAAACCAACCATTAGTTTGACAGAATAATTTTTCATTTCACATTTATAATTTAAAATTTATTTTTTGTTCAGTTCCTCCCCATTCAACAACAGTAAAGCCTGTTCTTTCAAACGATTGAATTTGTTGAGGAATTAAAACTGTTGTTGAATTTTCTTCTGCCTTAGACCAAAGCATAAACACACGAAAAACTTTATCGGGTGTTGGTGTGATAGTAAGTTTTGCGTATTGGGCAAATTCTTCATTAAAGAGAAAATGAATATAATTTTTTTCATTGGCGCTCATCAAAGGAGCCCAGTAAGTAATAAAATCAGCGCTTTCCTTTGAGTTGAAGCCCATTGCTGAAAGTTTTTCTTCAAAGAAATTCACTAATTCGGGTTTACTCACTATAAAACCTTCGTCTGAATTAATTTTTGCGGTTTCAATCGTGGTTACCCCTTCCCAAAAAAGATAATTGTACTTTTTATTTTGCGTTGTAATTGTACCTGAAGGGCCTGCTGAAAAACTCCAACCTGTTTCAGGATTGTAAACAGGATAAGTAAAATCCAATTGCCCTTTCAGTTCCAGTTTTACATTTATCTGCGTTTCAATTTTCGGATAAATATAAATGACTGGCTTGCGGCAAATAGTCGGAAAATTTGCGTCATGAAACAGCACTTCAATCTCCATTCTGTTTTGTGGTAAAACAGGAATTGAAGACGTTGTTATTTCGTAAAAATTATTATTGTAGTAAAAGGAAAAAACATAATCTCCGGGTTTTAGTAGCAACGAAAATTTTCCCTGCGCATCTTTTTTCGAAACAACTTGTGTTTTGTTGTAAGACATTTTTATTTCACTGGTCACCGATTTTCCGCTTTGACTTTCAAGGAAACGAAA
>JACMLS010000853.1 GCA_014379485.1 Bacteroidia bacterium
ATGCAGCAGGTATAACATTCGTTCCGGCATATTCCGGGGTGTCGAAATAAGATTGCCTGGGTCGATGCCGAATTCCCCAAGCAATTTCGGACTGTAATAGGAAACGAAATAATTGCAACCTTTATCTTTCTACTAAATTAGATTTGTTGCAGGTAATTGATAAATACAGTTTGCAAACAAAAACCGTAAACAATGACGGCGCTGATTTTGATTACGACAATCAATGGGGCGTAATGGACCTGTATTGCAAAAACGGAAATGTTTATTTGAATGAATATTACGGACAAACCAGCATTTTTATGAATACCTGCACTCCAACATTAGGCACAAACGAAGTTCTTCAAAATAATAACGTATCTGTTCTCCAAAATCCTGCACAGAATTATCTGAGCATTCATTCAAGCTCACAAAACGTTTCAGAAATAATAATTTATGATCTGAACGGCATAATTGCAGTACCGGTTACAAAAATTCTTTCAGACAATACGATAGACGTTTCTGCTCTTACAAACGGATTTTATGTGCTGAGTATAAAAAGTAACGGAACAGAATTAAAAAGTAAACTGATCATTCAGAAATGATCTCTGCTAATTTTTGGTTGATAGTTTGCCAGGAAAAGTTTTTTTGAATGAAGCCAAATGCGTTTGCAACTATTGTGTTGTAAAACGCATTGTTTTCTAAAAGAAAGAAAATATTTTCGGCAAAAATTTCAGGAGTATCTGCTACCAGAATTTCTTTTCCTTTTTCAGCTTTTAATGCGTTGTTGGCGAGCGACGTGGTAAGACAGGGAATTCCCATTGCCATACCTTCGAGCAATTTGTTTTGCAAACCTATACTGCTTTGCATGGGGGCCACCAGTATTTTACTCTTGGCAAAATTCTCGCGCACATCATCTACCCAGCCTGATACAAAAACATTTTCGCTCTTAAGTGAAAGAACTTTTGCGGTGGGTTTGGTACCTGAAATCAGAATTTTAATTGCAGGGTTTTTCTTTTTAAGAATCGGCAGCACTTTTTCGCATAAAAAAACAACTGCTTCTACATTGGGCGGGTAGCTCATGTTGCCGTTAAACAAAATGTCAAATTCTTTTTTTAAACTCTGTGGCTGAAAAAAATCCATATCCACTCCGTTTGGTACTATGTGTATTTTTTTATTCTCTTTTGCCGGAATCAAATTTCTGTCCTGCTCAGTAATAATAGTGCGCTCATCAAACCACCCAAAAACTTCTTCTTCAAATCTCAACAATCGCTTTCCTTCCATCTTAAAAATTGCTTTTAGCGGAAAGGAAACTTTGTCTATTCGCCTTTCAATTCCCTTAGAAAAAACATCCATATAATCCAATACTTTCTTTTCTTTTCTGCCCTCTATAAATTTAGCGGTACGTATGAGCTGGCAATAAATTCTATCGGGCTTTACTTTTTCTGCAAAGGCACTAAACTTTTTTTGAATGGAAGAATTATAAAAATATCCTACCTGCAAAGGTGTGCCGTTAAAAAAAGCATTCATTAAATTAAACAGGATCCTGATCTTTGAAATATTAACTACATGAACTTCTTTGCAGTATTTTTTTAGAACTTCCA
>JACMLS010000854.1 GCA_014379485.1 Bacteroidia bacterium
AATAATTTCCGAAACCCATTAACTGACCTGTGCTCCAGACTTTATCTACTATATCTCTTGCGTAATAAAGCGACGAACCTTCTTTTGGAAACACTGCGCCTTTTGCTCCCACCATATCTAACAAGATGCCGAATTTAGCAAAATACTGAGGCTCGTGTAAATTTTTTCCCCAGTATTGTGCACCCAAACACCAGCTTTCTTCATTGTCGCTGTTTCCGTAGTCTTCCATATCAAATAAAATAATATCTATTCCAACTTCTGTTTTTTTCTGGCTCATTACGCGTGCAACTTCCATTAAAACACCCACACCACTTGCACCATCGTTAGCGCCGATTATTGGTAAGGTTTTATTTTTTTCTATGGTGTCATGATCTGCAAAGGGGCGTGTATCCCAATGAGCGCATAACAAGACGCGATCTTTTGCATCCGGATTAAATGCAGCAATAATATTTTTGCACAACCATTTTTTTTCATCGAAGGTTTGTACGGTTGAGGTTTGAACGGTTGTTTTTGCTCCGTACGATTTTAGTTTTTTCTCTAACCACTGCGCGCATTTTTCATGTGCTTTGCTGCCGGGATTTCTTGGACCCATAGCGCACTGAAATTTTACAAATGCATATGCGCTGTCCATATTAAAAACCGGCGGATCTACATGCGCTTTTTGCGGAGTAAAAGTGCCGGTTGTACTTGTTGGATTAGCAGTGGTGGTGGGAACAGGAACTTCAGGATCTTTAGGTCCGCATGAACTGTAAACAAGAAAAATGATCAATACAGGGAAAATAAAAAAACTAATTTTCCAAAGACCATGTTGTTCCTTCTTTTCCATCTTTTATTTGAATTCCGTTGCCGGTTAAGTAATCTCTGATCTTATCTGATGTTGCAAAATCTTTATTGCTCTTTGCATTTTGTCTCATCTCTAAAACAAATTTTAAAACATTATCAAGCACAACTAAAGTTTTTCCGCTCTCTTCTTCTCCTTTCAATCCCATTACATCAAAAATAAAATCTTTGTAAAGTTTTTTAAGGTCTTCTAAATCTTTTGCAGAAAGTTTTTCTTTTTTGTCGTTGGCAGAATTGATGATCCTTACTGCATCAAACAAATGCGCCACTAAAACGGGCGTATTAAAATCATCGTTCATTGCAGCGTAGCAATTGTTTACGAGCTCCGGAATGTTTACGGTGGAAGTTTTTTCTGCTTCAAGTTTCTGCAAAGTTTTTACGCTTTCCATTAAACGGTTAAATCCTTTTTCTGACGCTACCAATGCGTCTTTAGAAAAATCCAGTGTACTGCTGTAATGCGTTTGCATCATAAAAAATCTCACCGTCATAGGAGAAAAACCTTGTTTAAGTATGGAGGTTCCTGAAAACAACTCGTGCGGTAAAAAAGAATTTCCCAATGACTTACTCATTTTTACACCATCTACCGTAAGCATATTTGTGTGCAACCAGTAATTGGCCGGATGCTTGCCGCAGTAGCCAAAATTCTGCGCAATTTCATTTGTGTGGTGAGTTGGAACAAGATCCATTCCGCCACCATGTATATCAAATTGCTCACCCAGGTATTTTGTACTCATGGCAGAACACTCAATGTGCCAGCCCGGAAAACCATTTCCCCAGGGCGATGGCCATTGCATTAAATGTTCAGGTTTCGCTTTTATCCAAAGTGCAAAATCAAGTCTTCCTTTTTTTTCCTGCTGCCCTTCAAGTTCCCGTGTATTATTTA
>JACMLS010000855.1 GCA_014379485.1 Bacteroidia bacterium
AAAAACCATTTAATTGGTCTCCGGATAGTTTTCTTTCTTCAAGTAGTTTTTCAAATTCAGAAATAAAAGTAAGGGGCGATGAATTGAAAGTAAAATTAGTTCTGATATGCTCTACCAGGATTTCATTTAGTAAAGACTTAGGCTCGGTTTCTTTTCCAATAACAAAATTCAGGGCATCTGCTCCACCGCCCAATTCTGAAATTGCAACAGCATTCAACTCTTTCTCGTTCACAACATTCAGTTCTGTACAAACATTCCAGTCATGATGATAAAAAAGCGGGGTTGAGGTTTTTTTTGCGTTTTCGGAATTGTAAACGGGGTGAATAAGAATTCCGTTATCATCATTTACAGAAAGCTGATCGAATGTTTTTCCTTTCAGGCTCTTTTCAATGTTTTTTTTCCACTCGCCAAGAGAAAGAGGCTGAAAACCAGAAAATAAATTTTCCATCGACAATAAAAATTAAAACATGGATGCAGCTTCTTTCTTTACATACTCAAGCGCTATCTGGCTTGGCAAGCGGTCTACACTACTTGACAGTTGAATGATTACCTGCGCCAGGTCTGTACTTTTAGATGCGCCCTGTACTTTTGTAGAGGAAAGATTGATAATCTTAATTGTTTCTTCCTTTGAAGTTTTAACTAATTCCCAGGCAGTAGAACTGATATAGATCTGTTGAGAAATATTGTGTTCATACTCGCCTTTTATTGTTTTGATCAGTTCTCCATGCAATTGGTCAGAGCTCATACCGGTTTTATTTACCCGCATAGCCAGGCTGGTTGGGTGTATGCGTTCAAGAAAAATGATAATTCTTTCGTAAGCCTGTAAACGGATAGGCGTAAGGATCTGCGATGCTGATTTTTTCAATTCTGCATCCCGTTTTTTTTGTTCATTATCAAGAAATTTCTTGACAAGAAAAAATGCACACAAAAAAACCGCAAGGGCAGGCAAGGTGATTTTTAAAAGATCCCAAAAAGAGTTCATACATTACAGGTTTAAGACTGCGTAAATATAACGATTGTTGTCGAATTAGGATACACAGAGAGCCTACGATTTTTGCCACAGATTTCACAGATCACCACAGATTTTTACACGCAGATTGTTCTTCAAATAATCTGTGCCCTTAATCTGCGCAAATCCGCGAAATCTGTGGCAAAACACGGGTATTTCCTCTTCAAAATCAAGAACATTGGGCGTTGAATTTTTTCATCTAATTTATTTCTTCAATTGGTTTTAAATATCGAAATTCACCCGGCTTTCCTTTCAGTGTTATAAAGAGATCCTCTGAATGGTACCGATTAAATTTAAACTATGACACATTTATCTAAAATAATACAAAGTCTCAGCGAATCGCAAACAATTGCTATGGCACGTAAGAGCCGCGAGCTCATTGCGCAGGGAGTTGACATTATAAGCCTGAGCCTTGGTGAGCCCGATTTTCCGACACCTGATGTTATTAAGGAAGCAGCAAAAAAAGCGATTGATGACAATTACACTTATTACACACACGTAAGCGGTTACGTAGAACTAAGAAAAGCAATCTGCGAAAAATTTAAGCGAGACAATAACCTTGTTTACACACCTGAAGAAATTGTTGTGAGTACCGGAGCCAAACAAAGTATTGCCAATGCCATTTTAGCCATTTTAAATCCGGGAGACGAAGTAATTATTCCATCTCCTTACTGGGTAAGTTATATTGAACTTTTAAAAATTGTTGGGGCTGTTCCAATTATCGTAAACACAACTATTGAAAGCGATTTTAAAATTACAGCTCAGCAATTGGAAGCAGCAACTACTTCCAGAACACGAATGATGATTTTTTCTTCACCCTGCAATCCAACCGGAAGTGTTTACAGCAAAACAGAGCTGAAAGCGCTGGCAGAAGTTGTAAAAAAGTATGATGAGTTTTATGTTTTGAGTGATGAGATCTATGAGCACATAAATTTTGTGGGTGGTCATGAGAGTATGGCTCAGTTTGATTTTATTAAAGACAGGGTGATCATTATTAACGGTGTGAGTAAAGGATTTGCGATGACAGGATGGAGGGGCGGAATTCTTGCAGCGCCCAAATGGATTGCCATTGCCTGCGATAAAATGCAGGGTCAGTTTACTTCTGCTACCTGTTCTATTACCCAAAAAGCAATGTTTACTGCAATGGGTCTGGCAAAAGAAACAACGTATTATATGCGCGATGCTTTTATTCGCCGGAGAGATCTTGTTTTAAATGCGATGAAAGAAATTCCGGGTCTTAAAACAAATAAACCTGAAGGAGCATTTTATATTTTTCCGGAGGTAAGTTATTATTTTGGAAAGTCTTATAACGGAACAAAAATTACAAACGGAACAGACCTCTGTGCATTTTTATTGGAAGAAGCCCATGTTGCTTTGGTACCGGGTGCTGCTTTTGGCGATGATAATTATGTTC
This sequence comes from Bacteroidia bacterium, assembly GCA_014379485.1. Classification (GTDB taxonomy): domain Bacteria; phylum Bacteroidota; class Bacteroidia; order B-17B0; family Aurantibacillaceae; genus AM-1111. The sequence goes on from JACMLS010000855.1 coordinate 2,424, forward strand.
GTTTTTCTTACGCAACTGCAGATGAGAAATTACTGGAAGCGGTGAAACGAATGAAAAACGCGCTTGAGAAATTAGCCTGATTAATGGGTGGAAGGTTGGATTGGGCCGTCAAAAAATAAAATGAAAAATAAAATTTACACAACACAATATTATCAGGGGCACAACCCATTATTGCATTATTCCATCAGCATTTTAATTCCATGAAAAAATATTCGTTAAAGAAAGAACAACTCTACAAAATTTTTGAATCGTTTAATGATCTGAACGTTCTAATTATTGGCGATGTTATGGTAGATGCTTATATGTGGGGAAACGTTTCGCGCATCTCACCTGAAGCGCCGGTTCCGATTCTTACAGTAAAGAAAAAAGAAAAAAGATTAGGCGGTGCGGCCAACGTGGCTTTAAATGTGCAGGCTATGGGCGCCAATCCTATTCTGTGTTCTGTTATTGGTGTGGATTATGAAGGTTTGCAATTCCTGGATCTTTTAAAAGTTCAACGTTTAAGCCAAAAAGGAATTTTAAAATCTCGCGATCGTTTAACCACCACAAAAACGCGGGTGATTGGAAATAACCAGCAAATGATACGTGTGGATGAGGAAACTGAAGAAGATGTTCAGCAAACAGAATCGCAAACACTGCTGCAAATGATCTCTTATATTATACAGCACGATAAAATTGATGTAATTATTTTTGAAGATTATAATAAAGGTCTCATCACACCAAAGCTAATTCAGAAAGTGGTTGAGCTGGCAAAAGAAAAAGGAATACCAACAGCGGTTGATCCAAAGAAGAAAAATTTTCAGGCCTACAAAGGTGTTACACTTTTTAAACCCAATTTAAAAGAATTAAAAGAAGGGTTAAAGATGGATTTTGATCTGGAGAATATTCCTGAAATACAAAGAGCCATCAGCAGTTTTCGGGTAAAACAAAAATTTGAAACTGCAATTGTAACACTTTCAGAAAAAGGAATTCTTACCAACTCAAGAAAAGTAAAAGAACATTTACCGGCACACATCCGCAAAATTGCAGACGTTTCAGGAGCCGGAGATACGGTGATAAGCGTAGCAGCTTTGTGCCGTGCGCTGGATCTGCATCCCACTTTAACAGCCGCACTTTCTAACCTTGCCGGCGGATTGGTTTGTGAACAGGTAGGTGTTGTACCTATCAACAAAGAGCATTTGCTGGAAGAAGCGCTTGAGTTAGAATTTGTGAAAAAATAAAACGCGTGATATAAGATATAAGACACTTAGATATAAGTCCCGATAGCTATCGGGAGGTGGACGAGGGTTTAACTATTAACAAACAACTTATAGCAATTAACTAATTTGAAAGACTGTTGTACGAGGAATAAACTACAAATATGAGATTTGAGATTTTGAGATATGAGAATGGTGTACGAGGGAGTACACTATTGCCTATTGCCTAACCCCTATTCCCCCTTTTAAAAATGGCAGAAACAGTAACCCCTTACGGAGATGATCGCACAAAAAAGCAGCAGGTTGAGGGGATGTTTGATAACATTGCTAACCGGTATGATCGTTTAAACCAGGTTTTATCGCTGGGCATTCATCACAGCTGGAGAAAAAAAGCTGTTCAAATGCTTGTTGAAGCAAAACCAAAACTCATTTTAGATCTTGCAACAGGTACCGGAGATTTTGCAATTGCGGCAATGAAAGCAAATCCGGAAAAAATTATTGGCGCAGATATTTCTGAGGGAATGATGGTGTACGGAAGAAAAAAAATTGAAAAACTCGGACTTCAGAATAAAATAGAATTAAGAAAAGGAGACGCGGAGAATCTTGAATTTCCGGAAAATAATTTTGATGCAATTACCATCGCATTCGGGGTCAGAAATTTTCAGGATCTCGAAAAAGGCTTAAAAGAAATGTTCCGCGTTTTAAAACCGG
>JACMLS010000856.1 GCA_014379485.1 Bacteroidia bacterium
CAAAAATCGCAGTGATGCGGACAACCTCTTGTAACCACAATAGAATTTGGAACCAGGTACAAATTTCTTTTTATCAGATCGCGGCGGATTTTAGGAATGCCGGTGAGCGTTCTTACAGGTGAGGAGTAAATTTTTTTAGGTGATCTGTTTTTGAAATCTTTTAAAAATTCCGGAAATGTTTCTTCGCCCGGACCAAGAAAAATAGAATCGGCATGCAAGGCCGCTTCGTCTGGAAGAGAAGTTACGTGCAAACCGCCAAGACAAACGTAAATTTTTCTTTTCCTGTATTCATCAGCCAAAGCGTAAGCACGAAATGCATTTGTAATGTAAACCTGTATGATTACAAGATCCGGTTCGTCGTTTGTGTTTACTTCTTCTACATGTTCATCACACAAAACTGCTTCATCACTATCATTTAAATAGGCCGCAAGTGTTGCAAGCCCCAAAGGAGGAAACAAGGAGTATTTGATTGGTCTCCAGTAGGGACTTTTAGCTTCTGTAAGCGACGGGAGTATGAATTTAACCTTCATTTTAAAAGTGCTTTGAGTTTCAAAGTAAAACTGCAAATTTTTTTATTTATTGTGTTGAATTGAATTTTTTATTTTTTTTAGCAAATGCATATTTACTTCTTTTTATTGTGAGTGAAATGTCACTCAACCATTCCAAATTCTAAACTTTTAACCAACCAACTAATAAATTTTCACTCACAGTTCGGGTGAACAACACCCGAACAAACGTGTGTGGGCGAAAACTTTCCAAACTTTCAATTTTTTTATCCGCAGTATCTGCAAGGCAGAGGAGGCAGACTAAACTTTCAAATTCTAAACTTTTAACCAACCAACTAATAAATTTTCACTCACAGTTCGGGTGGACAACACCCTCACATCGTAAAAACTAACCAACTAACTAACCGAATCCCGATAGCTATCGGGAGTAAACCGAAAACTAAAAACGGATTTATCGATTCTTCAGCAACTCTTCCAAAGCATCCAAATGATCATTAAAATTCTTCATCCCGATTTTTGTAACCGAATAAGTTGTCAATGTTTTTTTTCCTACAAACTCTTTTTTAACGTGCACAAAACCTTCTTTCTCTAAGGCAGTAATGTGCGATGCGAGATTTCCGTCGGTTAATTCCAGCACTTCTTTCATAGTATTAAAGTCCATAGAATCGTTAACCATAAGCACGCTCATAATTCCCAAACGCGCGCGGTTTTCGAAAGCCTTGTTCAGTTTATGTAAATACTTCTTCAAAATTTGCGAATCACGAATCTATACGAATATTACGAATTAAAATCTCACTATTCCCTGACCATTCTTGCCCCCTCTTATTTCCTGTCATACTTCATCCACATGATCAATCCGTAAACAATATGTAAAATGCCAAAACCAAAAGCCCAAAAGTACAAACCATATCCCAGAAAAAAGCCATTGGTAAGGCCTAAAATAATTTCGCAGATTCCAAGATAGCGAATTTCATCTAAGGTATATTTACTTGCGTTGAGGAGTGAGAGGCCGTAAAAGATCAGCATAGTTGGGCCGATCAATGCGATCTGGCGTTCTTTATATAAGATTAAAACAAATATTGCGGCTGCAGCCAATGGAATAGCAAGATTAAACAGTAAGCGAATTGCATTATGGTCAAATAATTTTTGTCCCACCTTCTTGGCCTTATTATGCGAAAATAAAAAACCTGTTACCAAAGATGCGAAGAGCACGCCAAGCGCAACAAAGCCGAATTTAAACAGGTAAGCGGTTTCAATCTGATTTAAAGATTCAGTACGGATATAATTTGCATTTTCATATTCCAGGTTGAGACCAGCGATCAGTTTGTA
>JACMLS010000857.1 GCA_014379485.1 Bacteroidia bacterium
TGTACATTTTTTTTGAAAGTGCATCTACTTTTTTCGAAGCCTCCACCATTAATTCACTATTGGTAAAACCTTCTAGTTTTTTATAGCGGTCAACACCACCAAAACCTGCATTGCGCATTTGGCTGGCAATGGGTTCTGCTTCAAAAATTACACGGTAAATATTGTTGTCGCGGTCTTCAAGATCTTTCAGCACAGTATCCAACAAAGCCATTTTTACATTCAGTAATTTGTATTGCTGTTTAACCTGGTCAAGTTCGAGTTTAGATTCTTTATCGCTGAAAGAACCTAAAGTAAGATTCCCTAAAAACCACGCAGCAGTAGCAAACACAAGGCCTGTGCCCAAATACGATGTAAATTTGAGAATGCGCTGTTTCCAGGTCACTTCAACTTTTTCGTAAGTGAGACTTTTGGTATTATATCTGTATTTTACTTTTGACAAGGTGTTAAAATCTTATAGAAACCCTTTTTTTAAAGGCTTTCAAAGATAGAGAAATAAGCTAAATTTGCAAGGAAGAATAAAGCGTTAAAACATGCCAAATCTCTATATAATTGCGGGTTGTAACGGTGCGGGAAAAACAACCGCCTCCTTTACAATTTTGCCTGAGATGTTGAAATGCTACGAGTTTATTAATGCTGATGAAATTGCGAGAGGTATCTCACCTTTTAATGTTGAGAAAGCAGCAATTGAAGCTGGCAAAATTATGTTGAAACATATTGATCAGAACTTAAAAGAAAAAAATGATTTTGCAGTTGAAACAACTTTGTCGGGAAAACTCCATGCAAAATTAGTTTCGAAAGCAAAGGAACACGGTTATATTGTAACATTACTTTTCTTTTGGCTCGATTCGCCTGAAATGGCAAAAAACCGTGTTCAGAAAAGAGTTTTAAGTGGAGGACATAATATCCCATCTGACGTGATCGAAAGAAGATATTTTGCTGGTCTTGAGAATTTTTTTACTCTTTTTTTACCTATTGTTAACAACTGGTATTTCGTTGATAGTAATTCATCAGAACCAGAAATAATAGCTAAATTTAATGAGGGAATTATTGAAATAAATAATTCTTTAGTTTGGAATAATTTAAAATCAAAATATCATGGAGGAGAATAAAAAGAATATGGACTTTGAAGCACTTCTTTTGGAAGGGTTAAGAAGGGCCATGAAAAAAATGATTGACTATAAGGTAAGGAATGATGAGGATTTAGTTATATCCGATTCTAAAGGTAACATGCAAATTATTAAAGCAAAAGATTACGTGAATCTCAGAAAAAAATTATGAACTGTCACAAAGTAAGAAAAACGTTTTTAGATTTTTTTAAATCGAAAGAGCATCAGATCGTGCCCAGCGCACCCATGGTTGTAAAAAATGATCCAACGCTAATGTTTAACAACAGCGGTATGGCTCCTTTTAAAGATCTTTTTTTAGGAAATGCCCCTATAAAATTTCCACGTATTGCAGACACGCAAAAATGTTTACGTGTAAGTGGTAAGCACAATGATCTGGAAGAAGTGGGTGTAGATACTTATCACCACACCATGTTTGAAATGCTGGGCAACTGGAGTTTTGGCGATTATTTTAAGAAGGAAGCAATAGCATGGGCATGGGAATTACTGACTGAAGTTTATAAAATTGATAAAGATCGTTTATACGTCACTGTTTTTGAAGGCGACGCGCAACACGATATTCATTTCGATAAAGAAGCCCATGATGAATGGAAAAAATATATTCCCGAAGACAGGATCTTAAAAGGAAATAAGAAAGATAATTTCTGGGAAATGGGCGAAACAGGTCCTTGTGGTCCTTGTTCAGAAATTCATTACGACGCACGTACTGCTTCTGAAAGAAAAAAGAAGGAAGGACATTCTCTTGTGAATACAGGTCATCCACAAGTCATAGAAATATGGAACAATGTTTTCATGGAATTTGAACGAAAAGCTGATGGCTCTCTCGTAAAATTGCCGAAACAGCACGTTGATACCGGTATGGGATTTGAACGTTTGTGCATGGTGCTTCAGAAAAAAACTTCGAGTTACGATACAGATGTTTTTCAACCGATCATTGAGAAAATTGAAAATCTCTGCGGCTTTCAATACAAACCAAACGATGAAGATCATCATAAAAACCACCGCGTGTTAAATATTGCTATGCGTGTTATTGCAGATCATATCCGTGCCATTTCATTTGCTATTGCTGACGGGCAATTGCCTTCTAACACAGGCCCCGGATATGTGATTCGTAGAATTTTACGTCGTGCAGTGCGCTACGGTTATCAATCGCTCGGACTTAAAGAACCTTTTTTGTTTCGCCTTGTTCATACACTTTCAGCTCACATGGGCGACGCTTTTCCTGAATTGCATTCTCAAAAAGCACTTATCGAGAAAGTGATTCGTGAAGAAGAAACTTCATTCTTTAAAACACTTGAAGTTGGTTTGAGGAAAATTGATACAGTTTGTATGGAGATTCTCACAAGCCACAAAACAAGAATTGTTGACGGAAAAGTTGTTTTTGAATTGTATGATACATTTGGTTTTCCTGAAGATCTTACCGCTCTTATTGCAAAAGGATATGAATTGGAACTTGATCATAAAGGATTTGAACTTGCAATGGAAGAACAGAAAAAACGTTCTAAAGCTGCAATAGAAAAAGACCTTGCCGACTGGAGTTATACCGCAGTGCAGTGGCAATCTGGCCGTGCAAAAGAAAATGAATTTGTGGGGTACGATGAAATTGAATGCGAATCGTACATTACCCGTTTCAGAAAAGTAAAAACAAAAACAAAAGAGTTGTATCATATTGTATTGAACAAAACTCCTTTTTACGCAGAGAGCGGAGGGCAGGTTGGAGATGTTGGTGTATTGGAAAGAGCAAATGAATCAATAGAAATTATTGATACGGTAAAAGAAAA
>JACMLS010000858.1 GCA_014379485.1 Bacteroidia bacterium
TGAACGTAAATACAAGGAGGCATTTTACTATCTCTATCGTGGGCTGACTATTGATGCCAAAACAGGAAGTATGGATCTTGTAAAAGAAGATTATATATATCTAAGTAAACTTTACGAGGAGTCAACCATACCGCTTCCTGACACGATTAGCGGTAAGACCTTAACGATGGAGCAGATGCGTTTACGGGCGCTTTATTATCATAAACGTTACATTTCCATACGTGACACGCTTTTCAGCGAAGAGAATAAAAAACAACTGGTGCGCAAGGAAATGAGCTTTGAATTTGAGAAGAAAGAGGCGATGACGAAAGCTGAGCAGGATAAAAAGGAGGCCGCAGCATCAGCAGAGAAAAGCCGTCAGCGGTTTATCCTTGTTTTTGTGTCTTTCATTTTAATTCTGGTAGCTGCCGTTGCAGTAATAATTTTCAGGTCACTTCGAATTGCACGAAAACAGAAAACAATTATTGAAGAGCAGAAACATATTGTAGAAGAAAAACAAAAGGAGATATTGGACAGCATTTATTATGCGAGAAGAATTCAGCGCTCGTTGTTAACCCAGGAGAAGTACATTAGCCGAAATTTAAATCGCATGATGAAATGAAAAAGAGAATGAAGTATACCTTGTTTTTTGCTATGCTTTTCTTCTTTTGCATTTCGTTTGCACAAAACCGAAAAATTGATTCCCTCCTCACCCTTCTCAAAAAAGACAAAGAAGACACCATTAGGGTAAAAGACCTTAGTGCCCTTGCCTGGGAGTTGAAAGCAAACAACCCTGACACAGCAATTGTTCTTAGCACATGCGCCCTATATCTTGCACAAAAATTAAACTGGAAAAGAGGCATTGCAGCGTCATTCTCTAACCTGGGAGTATTCTACAAGTCCAAGGGCGATTATCAAAAGGCACTTGACTTTTACCTTAAATCATTAAGGATAATGGAGGAAAGAAAAGATAAAAAAGGAATTCCAATAGGACTTGGTAATATCGGAACAATCTACTTTCTTCAGGCCGATTATCATAAAGCTTTAGATTATTATTTTAAGGCATTAAAAATGGCGGAAGTAACCGGAAACAAAAATACCATTTCCAGGCAACTGGGCAACATTGGAGCCGTTTATAAAGAACTGCACGAAAACTCAAAAGCGTTGGAATATTTTTTTAAAGGATTAAAAATAAACGAAGAAGTAGGAGATAAAAAAGGAATTGAGGCAAAACTGGGCAACATTGGAAACGTATATAAAAGCCAGGGCGATTCTGCCTCCTCGGCAGGAAACATTACTTTTGCAAAAACACACTGCTATGCAAAGGCGCTTAAATATTTTTCAGCGGCATTAAAAATGGCAGAAGGCTTCAACGACCACAATAATGTCTCAATTTATTTTGCCAACATTGGCTCGCTCTATACAAAAACGGGCAATTTCAAAGAAGCAGAGAAATACTTACAAAAAGCAAATAAACTTGCAATGGAAATTAAAAGTAAAGAATATTTAAAAGACATTAACAGTTTTTTTTATACACTTTATGACACCGCCGGAAAACACCAACAAGCCTTTGAACACTATAAACTGTATATTACATACAGAGACAGTTTACAAAATGAAGAAAACACCAAAAAACAAACCCGTACTGAAATGAATTTTGAGTTTGAGAAAAAAGAAGCAGAAACCAAAGCAGAACAAGAAAAAAAAGATTTAATAGCCGCCGAAGAAAAAACAAAGCAAAAATTATTTCTTTGGTTTACAATTGCGGGATTAGGAATTGTTTTAGTGGTCGCGGTTTGTATTTTCAGAAGCCTTCGTATAAATAAAAAGAAAAATAAAATAATTACAGAACAAAAAGAGTTAGTTGAAAAACAGAAAGAGATTGTTGAGGAGAAACAGAAAGAAATTTTGGATAGTATTTATTATGCGAGAAGAATTCAGAAATCGTTGTTAACTTCAGAGAAGTATATTAGCAGAAATTTAAGCCGCCTGATGAAATGAAAAAGGGAATGAAGTATCTGTTGTTGGTTGCCATGCTTTTCTGCTATTGCATTTCTTTTTCACAAAACAGAAAAATTGATTCCCTCCTCACCCTTCTAAAAACGGACAAAGAAGACACCAACAAAGTAAATCACCTAAACAATCTCGGTTGGCAATTGAAGCACAACAACCCCGATACCGCCATCATCCTTAGCAATCAGGCATTAACAATTGCTGAAAAATGTAGCTGGAAAAAAGGCATGGCTAATGCGCTCAGTAACCTCGGCGTTTACAATTATCTCAAGGCCGAATACCCAAAAGCCTTAGACTATTATTTTAAGGCGTTGAGTATGGTTGAAAAACTTAGAGATAAAAGTGCAATTGCAGCTTTGCTTGGCAACCTCGGAACTGTTTATCGCAACCAAGCCGATTACCCCAAAGCCTTAGACTATTACTTTAAAGCGTTGAAACTGGCAGAAGAAATCGGTACCGATGGCTTACAGGATAAAAATGGAATTGCAACAAAACTCGGCAACATCGGAAATGTCTATTATGCCCAAACCGATTACCCCAAAGCTCTTGATTATTATTTTAAGGCGTTAAAGATGGCAGAAGAACTTGGCGATAAAAATGGAATTGAAAGACACCTCAGCAACATCGGCAACGTATATGCAGACCAAGCCAATTACACCAAAGCCAGCCCGCCTGAGCGAAATCAGTCGCTCGCGCGGGCCTTAGACTATTATTCTATGGCATTGAAGATGGCCGAAGAACTCACAGATAAAAAAGGAATTGCAATAAACCACTGTAACATTGGCAATCTTTATATTGCAACAAAAAAATATAGCCAGGCCGAAACGTATTTGCTGGAGGCATTAAAGTTAGTTAAAGAAATAGGAGCAGTAGGTCATGAAAAAAATGTTGAATATAGTCTTAGTGAGTTATATCTTAAAACCAATCGCTATGAGCTTGCTTTTACGCATTACAAAAAATTCATTATTGCCCGCGACAGCATTGCCAACGATGAAAATGCTAAAAAGCAAACCCGTACTGAAATGAATTTTGAGTTTGAGAAAAAAGAAGCAGAAACCAAAGCAGAGCAAGAGAAAAAAGATTTACGTGCCTCCGAAGAAAAAACAAAGCAAAAATTATTTCTTTGGTTTACAATTGCGGGGCTAGGAATTGTTTTAGTGGTCGCGGTTTTTATTTTTAGAAGTCTTCAGCTTAATAAAAAGAAAAATAAAATAATTACAGAACAAAAAGAAATGGTTGAGAAGCAGAAGGAGATTGTTGAAGAGAAGCAAAAGGAGATTTTAGATAGTATTTATTACGCCAGAAGAATTCAGCGGGCTTTGATTACGAATGAAAAGTATATAGAGAGAAAATTAAATTACCTGAAGAGAAAGAATTGAAACCAAAGAACAAATATTTTTTCTGCCTCTTGTTTTTTGCAGGAATGAGCTTTATTTTTTCTCAAAACAAAAAAATAGATTCTCTTAAAATTTTATTAAAAACAGATAAAGAAGACACCAACAAAGTAAACCACCTAAATAATTTCGGTTGGGAATTGAGGCAAAGCAACCCGGATACAGCCATAATCATTAGCAACCAGGCATTGGCAATTGCCGAAAAAGTTGACTGGAAAAAAGGCATTGCTAATGCGTTCGGTCACCTCGGTGCTTACAATTATATCAAAGCCGATTATCCCAAAGCCTTACACTATTATTTTAAAGCATTGAAGATGGCGGAAGAACTCGAAGACAAACAATTGCAAACTAAGAACCTGAGCAACATCGGAAATGTTTATAATAGTCAAGCCGATTACCCGAAAGCCCTGGACTATTATTTTAAAGCGTTGAAGATGAATGAAGAACTCGGAGATAAAAATGGAATTGCAATAAACCTCGGCAATATTGGAGTTGTCTATATGGAACAAGCCGATTATCCTAAAGCCTTAGACTATTATTTTAAAGCATTGAAGATGGCAGAAGAACTCGGAAATAAAAATAGAATTGCAATAAACCTTGGCAATATCGGAAGTGTCTATAATTCCAAAACCGATTATCCCAAAGCCTTAGACTATTATTTTAAAGCATTGAAGATGGCGGAAGAACTCGGAAATAAAAATGCAATTGCAATAAACCTCGGCAACATTGGGAGTGTATATCTATCCCAAACCAATTACCCCAAAGCCAGCCCGACTGAACGAAATCAGTCGTTCGGGCGGGCCTTAGACTATTATTTTAAAGCATTGAAGATGGTGGAAGAACTCGGAAATAAAAATGCAATTGCAGGACACCTCGGCAACATAGGCGGTCTTTATTCTGCAACAAAAAAATATGCAGAAGCAGAAAAATATTTGCTGGAGGCATTAAAGCTAAGTAAAGAAATAGGAGCGTTACATCATGAAAAGAGTTTTGAAAAAAGCCTAAGCAAGTTATACAGCGAAACCAATCGCTTTGAACTCGCCTTAACACATTACAAAAAATTCATTATTGCGAGCGATAGCATTGCCAGCGATGAAAACGCAAAAAAACAAATCAGATCAGAAATGAATTTTGAGTTTGAGAAAAAAGAAGCCCTAACCAAAGCAGAGCAAGAGAAAAAAGATTTAGTTGCCAGTGAAGAAAAAACAAAGCAAAAATTATTTCTTTGGTTTACAATTGCGGGGTTAGGAATTGTTTTAGTAGTCGCGGTTTTTATTTTTAGAAGTCTTCGGATAAATAAAAAGAAAAATAAAATAATTACAGAGCA
>JACMLS010000859.1 GCA_014379485.1 Bacteroidia bacterium
ACTTTAAATTTTTTCTTTGGGGCCTTTGTTTTCATCTGTTCTGAGTAAAATTAATTGTAGAAAAAAAATCAGTAGAATTCAAAAAGAAATTAGGGCAAAGTGCTTTTATTTCTGCAGGAACTCTATCTCCTGAACAGCGGGTGGTTTACAATGCAAAGTACGTGCATTAGATTAAAACTTCCTAACCCTAAATTAAAAAATAACAAAAAAAACTTGGTTTATAAAAACTTTAGGTCTTTTCTCCTATGAAAATCAGTGAAATTACTTTTTTACAAAAACAGCAAAAATCTTACATGCGAAATGTAAGATGCAGAAACGGTTTTATGTTTTTGGATTTCCGACCTTACTTTACGTTATAAAACCAGAAGTCATGAACAAAATAAAACCCGGCGAAATTTTTTTCTCAATTGCTCCGTTCTCAAACAGGCATTTTAATTTCAGACTCAATGCAGGCATTGCCTTTGCACTTGCCTGTAGTATGCTCTTTCAATCTTTTTCACTGATCAGGAACGGATGGTTTACCGTTAATGACACCCCCGGAAAATTCATTGCAGTCTTTCCGGCAAAACCATTTGAAAGCAAGGGCACTTTTTTTTACAATCAAAAAAAATATGCCGGCGTTTATTTTACCTGCAAAAAAGAAGCGAATGATGAAAAAATTCTGCTGGAGATCTCTTACTTTAAACATGAACGATTAAATTCTGCTGATCTTGATTTTTACAGCATAACAAATGTACTTGACAGCACGCAGCTGCATTTTTTTCATGAACGTAACCTTGAATTCATAAGCGAAAAGATCTGCGAAACAAAGGGGTACTCCGGAAGAGAATATACTTATTTCTCAAAAAACAAAACGGAGATCATCCGATCAAGGGTGTTTCTTATTGGTAATACCTTTTATATTCTGAATGCCGAAAGCGCCAATGACAAGGCGGCAGATGCGCTGTTTACAACATTCTTTAACTCCTTTTCTCCGCAATAATCGGATTAATAAAATAACAACCAATATAACTTCATATGAAAATTATTCAAAAAAAATTCTCTTACGAAAACGGATGGGAAATTTTACGCGACGACAACTTTGATGTTTCATTATGCAATTTTGTATTGGTATTTGGCAGCAGACAACTACTTGATACTGATTTAATTTTTGAAACTGTAAGCAAAGAATATACCAACGCTGTAATTCTTCTTAACTCTACAGCCGGAGAAATTATAGACACGCAGGTAAATGACAATTCTGTTTCACTCACCGCTATGTACTTTGAAAAAACAGAACTAATGCCTGTTACCGGTCATATTGATGATTTTAAAAACAGTTACGAAGCCGGGAAAAAACTTGCGGAGAAACTTGATAAAAAAAATCTCAGAAATGTATTTGTAATTTCTGACGGACAAAAAGTAAACGGAAGCGACCTGGTTGCCGGTTTACATGATTGTTTGCCTGCGGAAACTATTATTACCGGTGGCCTTGCAGGAGACGGCGCTTTATTTAAAAAAACATTGGTGGGATTGAATGAAAACCCTGTTGAAGGAAGAATCGCTATTATTGGTTTTTATGGCAATGATCTGCTGGTTACGCACGGCAGCATTGGTGGCTGGGATCCTTTCGGACCAAAAAGATTAATAACAAAATCAAATGAAAATGTGTTGTATGAGCTTGACGGTGAGCCTGCTCTTGATATTTATAAATTATACCTTGGAGATTATTCAAACGAATTACCCGGTTCGGGCTTGTTGTTTCCTTTATGTTTGTACACCGAAAGCAATAACTCTCTCGTAAGAACAATTCTTTCTGTGAGCGAGGAAGCTAAAAGCCTTACCTTTGCCGGTAATATGCCCGAAGGATCTTTTGTGAGATTAATGAAGGCAAATTTTGACCGGCTTATTGAAGGGGCCTCTGCAGCGGCACAAATAAGCATGCGAGACAAAAAGCACCAACCTGATCTTGCCATTCTGATAAGTTGTGTAGGAAGAAAACTGGTACTGAACCAGCGCATAGAAGAAGAGATAGAAGTAATACGCGAAACTTACGGTGAAAAAACAGCCCTTACAGGATTTTATTCTTATGGCGAAATTTCTCCGGGAACCGATTCTGTAAAATGCGAATTGCATAACCAGACAATGACCATAACCACTTTTACAGAAAACTAAAAAATGCACAACAAACTTTTATTACGGCAGATACAGAGACACCTTGGCGGAACTGAAAAGATACCGGAGAATTTTGATTCGCTTTTTAAAGTGGTCAGCGAATCGTATGAGCATTATGAAAAAGACCGTAAA
>JACMLS010000860.1 GCA_014379485.1 Bacteroidia bacterium
AAAATGGTGGTGACTATGAGATCTATACCCAAAACGAAAAAGAAACTTACTCGCTAAAAAGCAACCAGATTACCTGTGTTTTAAACGATAAACAAAATAACGTGTGGGCCGGCACCCAATCTAACGGAATAAATGTTTTTTTCAGAGCTCTTAATAAATTTCAGCATTTTAAACACAACGAGCTCAATCCTAATTCGTTAAATAACGATCATGTTTTTTCTCTGATGACAGATCATAACGGAATTATTTGGATAGGAACAGACGGAGGAGGAGTAAACACTTTTGACAGAGAGAAAAATAAATTCTCAGTTCCTTTAAACGACGAATTAAAAAAACTTGGCATTACCAATCTTTCTATTCTCTCTTTGTTTGAAGACAGCAGAGGAGAGATTTGGATAGGAACCTGGGGAAGCGGTTTGGTGCGCTACGACCCGGTAACAAAAAAATCAAAAGATTACCTTTCTACTGCCAACTGGGGTACCGCAGTTACCAAGATCATTGAAGCACCAGACAGTTCTATCTGGGTTTCTACTTACGGCGACGGAGTTTTCAGAATAAATAAAAACACCCACAAAGTATCTCGTTTTGATGAAGAGAACGGCCTTACCTCTAAAAACGTTTTTTGTCTTTTTCTTGATAAACAAAAAAATTTATGGATTGGTACAGAAGGCGGAGGAGTTTGTATGAAACCGCTTGCTGAAATGGGAAATGAAAAAAAGTTTAAAGTGATTGACCGCGCCGCAAACAATAAAGGACTCAGCTCAAACACAATTTACGATATTTACCAGGACCCCACCGGCAATTTCTGGTTGGGTACCGCAAATGGTTTAAATAAAATAGAAGCGGGTACAGGAAACATTAAGTACTATTTTGAAAAAGACGGCCTGCCCAACTCTACCATTTACGGAATTATGCCTGACAATAACAACAACTTATGGATGACAACCAATAAGGGAATTTCAAAATTTGATCCGTATAAAAAAACGGCAGAAAACACAGCAGAAATGTTCAGGAATTATGATAAGAAAGATGGTTTGCAGGGATTGGAATTCAACTCAGGTTCTTTTTTTGTTTCTAAAAGCGGAGAAATGCTAATTGGAGGAGAAAATGGTTTTAATGTTTTTAAACCAGGCAACATTAAAGATAATCCTCACCTGCCAATGGTTTTTATTTCGTCTTTTAAACGTTTTGGGAAAGAAGTGTCTTTTGATACTTCTATCGTAAATAAAAAATTTATTGAGCTTTCTTATAAAGACAATTTTTTCTCTTTTGATTTTGTTGCTTTGGATTATCTGGAGCCAAGTAAAAATAAATTTTCGTATAAACTGGAAGGTGTAGACGAACATTGGAGTGCTCCAAGCACAATAAGGTATGCAAGTTATACTCAACTGGAAGGCGGGGAGTATGTTTTTAAAGTAAAAGCTTCTAATAATGACGGGGTCTGGAACGAAGAACCTACTTTACTTTACATTCACATAATTCCGCCCTGGTGGAAAACCAAATGGTTCTATACACTTACTATTATTTTTGGTGTTGCAGGTGTTTTTGGATTTATAAGTTACCGCACAAAAGCGATCAAAAAAGAAAACCGCATTCTTGAAAATAAAGTGGCAGAGCGCACTTATGAACTTGCACAGAAAAATAAAGACATTACCAGCAGTATAGAATACGCAAAAAGAATTCAGGAAGCATTACTGCCCAGCAGAGATCTGATCTTTTCTAAATTTAAAGAGGCTTTTATTTTATACAAACCCAAAGACATTGTAAGCGGAGATTTTTATTGGTTTGGCGAAAAAAATAATCTTAAAATATTTGCTGTTGTAGATTGCACAGGCCATGGCGTGCCGGGCGCTTTTATGAGTATGATAGGGCACAATTTGCTGAACCAGGTTGTAATGGAAAACGGTATTACAGACCCGGGAAGTATTTTAAATGCGCTTAATAAAGGAGTGCAATCTGCATTAAAGCAAGGAAGCAATGAAATTAATACCAATGACGGAATGGATGTGGCAATGGTAACTATTAACACAGAAACCAACGACCTTAAATTTGCAGGCGCCAACCGTTCTTTATTGGTGGTAAACAAAGAGGGTGAAGTTGAAAAAATTGAGAGCAATAAATTTCCGATAGGCGGGGCACAATTAGATTCTGAAAGAAATTTTACTACCCGCAGTAAAAACATGAACAGCGGAGATACCGTATACCTTTTTTCTGACGGATACGCAGATCAGTTTGGCGGTGAAAAAGGTAAAAAATTTATGGTAAAAAGATTTCATGAATTGCTCAACTCCATTCAAAAGTATCCGCTCAAAGATCAGGGAAACCTGCTGAACGAAAACATTGAAAACTGGCGGGGAGAATTTGAACAGGTAGACGATATACTGGTTGCCGGAATAAGGTTTTAATTTTTCTGACAAACTCATTTCAGTAAGGATTAATAAATCCCCAATCTTCACTAAATAATCGTTGAACTGCCTGAGAAATCTGTTAAATGACATTGCTGAAAACCACATTAAGGAATTTACGCAGGTAAACGATATTTTGTCAGCAGGCATCAGATTTTGATTTTGTCAGACGGGAAAAAAGGTTAATTTTGTCTCAATTGAAAAATAAGGTTAAACTTCTCTTTGCGCTAAACGTCAAAACAGAATTTAAAACCCAAAAAATCATGAAAAATAATTTTAAAATTTTTATTCTTTCAGCCTTTGGTCTTGTTTTGTTAAGCTTAAACTCCTGTAAAAAACAGGAAGTAGATAATGAAACCCAGACTGTGGTTGATAATACTACTGCAGAAAGCGAATTTATGCGCATGCAACCAACAGTAAACGGGCGTGCAGTAAACAACCCCGGAGTAAAAAAACAGATCATGTCTCCCTTCAGCGCCTGTCCAAACGTTTCAGTTTCAGGAGATACAAGCTGGATCAACCAATCTGACCTTCCTACAATGACCTTTGATTATGGTACAGGATGTCTTGATATGGATGGAAGGACGAGAAGCGGACAGATGATTGCTAAATTTTCTAAACCTTATGACAGCGTTGGCTGTGTGGTTACAGTTACTTTCAGCAATTTTTATTGTAATGGTTCAAAATTCGAAGGAGTTGTACAAATTACCCGTTTGGCCACTTTTTCTTACAATACCAAAGTAATTGGCGGTAAAGTTACCGGAAGCAGCGGCTGGGTAATTACCTATGACTGCGACCGTACTTTAACTATGACAGCAGGAAGCTCTACTCTTACCGATGATACAGATGATATATTTACACTTACAGGAAACGCTAGTGGAACCAACCGCAACGGAAAACATTTTACAGTAAACATAACCTCTGCACTTACAAAAATGGCTACCTGCAAGTGGCTTTCGGCCGGTTCGCTGGAAGTTACACCCGAAGGTTTGGCCACAAGAACGGTAGATTATGGTAACGGAACCTGTGATAATAAAGCAACTTTCAGTGTAAATGGTAATTCTTTTGAGTTTACCATGAATTAAAGAGAAAAAAAAATTTGTGGTTTGAAACTAATTTCTATTTTTGCTAAGATTTAAAAGCAGCAGGTTATAATCCTATGATGCTCGATATATTTGATTTTTACGACAAGATGGAGAGGAATAACATTCTTCTCTCTTTTAAGGGCGATATAACCTCTGAACTGCTCACGTCTATTTTACAGATTATGGAAAGTAAAATGGACAATATGCACGAAGAGCCTAAGCTTAAAAAGAAAGTGTACAATGTTCTGGTAGAGTGTTTGCAGAACCTTTACCACCATATGGACGAAACAACAGAAAACGGAGGAGAAAGAGGCAGGTCAGCAATTTTTATGATTGGCAAGCAAGACGGAGATTATAATATTATTACCGGTAATTACATTATGAATGATAATGTGGCCGGATTGAAAAAAAGATTGGATGATGTAAATGCCCTCACTAAAGAAGAACTTAAAGACTATTACAAACAAGTTCTTAATAACGGAGAAATGAGCATGAAAGGCGGCGGCGGATTGGGAATGATTGACATTGCAAGAAAAACCGGCCAAAAACTTCATTACAATTTTATGGCTATTGACGATAAATTTTCATTTTTTAGTTTAAATATTAAAGTATCACCAAACCTATAAACAAACAGCACGAATATGGAAAAGTTCTCGATTGAAGGCACACCCAAAACACCCACCATTAATTTTGATATGGGTGTAGGTTTTTTGGAAATAAAAGGCCGCTCTATTCCTGAAAACTCGATTGAATTCTACAAACCCCTTGTAGACAATCTTGAAAAGTATGCCGGCAGCCCTAAGCCAGCAACCAACGTAAACATCCAATTGGAGTATTTCAACACCTCCTCTTCTAAATGTATACTGGATGTTTTCAAAAAACTGGAAGCCATACATAAAGGTGGAAGTCAGGTAACAATTAACTGGCATTACGAAGAAGATGATGAGGATATGCTGGAAGCCGGCGAAGATTACCAGGCAATCATAAACGTACCGTTTAAAATGGTACAGGTAGAAGAATAATTTTCTTTTCTGCATAAAATTCGGGCATACTCTAAACGGGTATGCCTTTTTATTTGCTTTTTTTATTTGAAATTCCGAAAAGATCTTGCCACTCCCGATAATTTATCGGGATCGCGGATTAGCACAGATTTAAGGCGCAGATTATTTTTTAAAAAAAGGTAAACAAAAAATTGAAAAAGTTTTTTCATAAAAAAGAATTTAAAACCGAAGGTGGAAAAATTTTGCCTGAGATAGAAATTGCTTACCACACTTACGGAAATTTAAATGCAGAAAAAAACAATGTGGTGTGGGTTTGCCATGCACTCACAGCAAATTCTGATTGTGCAGACTGGTGGAGCGGAATTATTGGCCCGGGAAAAGTGTTTGATCCGGCAAAACATTTTATTGTATGCGCAAATATTTTAGGTTCCTGCTACGGAAGCAGCGGGCCACTTTCAGAAAACCCTCAAACCAAAAAAAAATATTTCTCTTCCTTTCCGGCAATTACCATTCGCGACATGGTAAAAGCACATATTTTACTGAAAGAACATTTAGGTATTGAAAAAATATTTATGGGAGCAGGTGGTAGCATGGGCGCTTATCAAATTTTAGAATGGGCCGTTACAGAACCAACACTTTTCGAAAACTTTTTACTCACAACAACCAGTCCCAAAGAATCTGCATGGGGCATCAGTATTCACACAGCGCAACGTTTGGCCATTGAAGCCGATTCTACTTTTGGAAATGAATCCCGATCGCTATCGGGAGAGAACGCCGGAGCAAAAGGTTTAAAAGCTGCGCGCGCAATTGGCATGCTTACTTACAGAAGTTACGAAGCCTATTGCAAGTTGCAGACCGATGCTGATGAAAACAAATTAGAAAATTTTAAAGCAGAATCGTACATACAACACCAGGGAAATAAATTGGTGAACAGGTTTAACGCATACAGTTATCATTTGCTTACGCGGGCTATGGACAGCCATAATATTTGCAGGGGGCGTGGCAAAATGGAAGATGTTTTAAAATCAATAAAACAAAAAACTTTAATTGTAGGAATCAGTTCTGATTTTTTGTGTCCAACTGCCGAACAAAAATTTATGGCGCAGCACATTCCCAATTCTACTTATAAAGAAATAGATTCTATTTTTGGGCACGATGGTTTTTTGGTTGAGTTTGAGAAATTGGGGGTGTTAGTGAAAGAGAATTTACTTAAAGTTTAAACCACAATAGAACCAGTAGAACACAGTAGAACACAGTAGAACACAGTAGAACACAGTAGAAAAGATAATCCGCGAAAATCTGCTAAATCCGCGTCATCAGCGTTCCCTTTATTTCTTCTTGCCCGCTTTTTTCAATTCGCGCTTTGCATTTCCTTCCAGTTTCTTTGCGAATTTTATTTTGCGGCCAAGGCGTTTTTTGTCGAGATTGTTACGATAAGCTATATCACCTTTTTTAATTTTAAACCGGATTTTTTCACAACCCATTTCCATATTGAAAAAAGCAATCTCGCACTTAAGATTTTTAACCAGCAGCCTGTATTCTTTGGTTTTCTTTTTTGCATACTGCCTGTGCAATTTACGCCAGTCATCTTGCCAGGTAAGCGCAGAGTCTGCTGACGCAAAATCCTCCTGCATCATGGTAAGATATTCATCATCCTCTGTATCCTTCCACAATCTTTTTAAAAATTTACGCTCGGTCTTTTGGGTCTTTTGCACCGTTAAAAACAATTTGTGCTCATCTGTTTTTATTTTCAGTAACGAATCTTCTTTTCTTAACCAGTGAACAAGTATTACAGAATCTTGTTTTACTTTAAGCAGCAAAGATGTTTTTTTAGGAAACATTATTGCTGGATTGTAATTGTCGCAAAAATCCTGACGGGCAAGTGTTGCTTTTACAACTATATCAGAGATCTTTTTATGTAAACCACTTTCAAGCAAACTGTCAGGAACGATCTGTTTTTTTAATACACTGCAAACAGAATCCATTTTAATAATTTGTTTAAGAATTTTTCCGGCTCTCAGATGGCATTCTCTTACAGAATCTAATAGTGTTTTAACTACTTCAGGATTCAGTTTTCTGTTTTTAGGAATTATTTTTTTTACTGCATGCTTTTCTTTTGCGACTTGTTTTTGCTGCGACTTAATTCTTTTAGAGAATTTTTTCATTTTGGCTTTCAGGCTTTTCATTTCCTTCCAGGTTTTGGAAGCCGCTTTTAGTTCGGGTTTTGTTTTCTCCGTAAGAAAAATGAATTCGTCTTTACAGATATCCAATTTATTTTTATTCTTCCAGTCTTGCAGATATTTTTCGGTCTTAATATCATCCTTTCCGCAATTCATGTGCATCATAGAAATAGAATCGTGAAACAAAACGCTTTTCAGGTTTTTTGTGAGGTAAACAGAATCTCTTTTTTTGAGATCAATGATTTTATACATGCTATCTGCCCATTGCAGTTCTCCTCTTAAAATATCTTCATTGT
>JACMLS010000861.1 GCA_014379485.1 Bacteroidia bacterium
AGAATTGGAGAAGTGAAATGGAAAGGAATTCGTTGTATTGCGCTTGTGCAGGAAAATCATGCAGGTGGTTGGCAGAACGCTGCCGGTTACGTTGCGCGCATTGTTGCCACTAACAGTAAATTGATCGGAATGTTTGCTTACCCAAAAATGATTGCAGCAGATGCGCGCGACGGAATGGAATACCCGATGATTACATTAGACGGAGGTTCTGACCCCGGTTTTATTTCTTTGTTTACGCATGAAATTTCGCACAACTGGTTTTTTGGAATGGTGGGAACCAATGAAACATACCGGCCTTTTATGGACGAAGGATTCACACAATTTTACAGCGCTTATACCTGGGAACATTTTGTGGGTTTAAACGATCTCTTTTACGTAGATAAAAAAGAAAAATATCTTACAAAATATTCCAAACCTACTTTGGTGCGTGAGTCAGATGCTTATATGAGTTATTACAATTCTGTATACCGCAACGAAGAAGTGACTTTAAACACGCATTCAGATGGTTTTAACGGGGCTTTGCGGCAAGGTGGGGGCTACGGACAGGTTTATGGTAAAACTGCCACCATGCTTTATAATTTGCAATATGTGTTGGGCGATAGTTTGTTTGATGCGGCCATGCAGAATTATTTTAATCAATGGAAAATGTGCCATCCGTATCCGGAAGACATGCGCAATTCGTTCATACAATTTACGCATGCAGACCTGAATTGGTTTTTTGATGAGTGGCTTGAAACTACAAAGACCATTGACTATAAAGTGAAAAAAGTTAAAAAAACAGATGGAAATAAATACGCAATTACTTTTGAAAGAAAGGCCACGAGCATGCAAATGCCCATTGATTTTACAGTTTTCTCTTCTGATTCTGCACCTGTAAATTATCACATACCCAATACCTGGTTTGTAAAAAAAACCAGTGCAAAAGTGTTACCGCGATGGATTGGTTGGGATAAAACAAAAAAAACATACACGGCAGTTGTAGAAGTAAAAGGAAAAATTAAAAACGTTGTAATTGATACAACGAGCAGGCTTGCAGATATTAATTACATGAACAATTCCTGGAAAAAAAATATTGCATTTGAATTTGATTCTAAAATCTGGAACCTGCCCAACAGAAAAAAGTACGAATTGTATGCGCGCCCCGCATTGTGGTACAACGGCTATGATGGAATTAAATTCGGCGCCAACGCAAACGGAAATTATCTGGGCGTAAAGCACGTGTTTGATGCAACATTTTATGTCAATACAGGGCTTGCTCCATCTGGTTTAGATTCAAACGCATTCGTTAATCAATTTGATCATGTTTCTTTTTTGTTCTCTTATAAAACAGAAACAAGCAAGTTTATTAAAAAATCTAATTTCTATGCCAACATAAAAATAGCCGATGGTTTGCAGAGTGTGTTGCTCGGTTTTGATAAGAAAAGCAATAACGATAAGAACCGATATTACCTTCATGTAAAAGGAATGTTGCGCGATCTTGCTTCAGACAAAAATTATTTGCTCTTTAAGAATGATTGGCAGATAGGAAAACTGAATAACGCCATTCATGTTGGAATGGACAGAAATTATTCTTACCGCAGAGGTAATGGTGCCATGAACATAAATTTAAGA
>JACMLS010000862.1 GCA_014379485.1 Bacteroidia bacterium
TATCTGATAATAATTCGGAAATTAAAGTTAAAAATATTTTTGGAGAAGAAGTATATCAGCAAAAGCTTGTGAAATCAGAACAGAAAATAAATCTGTCAGACATTGACATTCCTGCAGGGGTTTATTATGTTGAAATAAAAAATGCAGAAAAAATTATGACTGCCAAACTTATTTTAGAAAAATAGCTTTCCCCACACTTTAATTTCAAAAAGCCTTTGAGCAGCTCTCAAAGGCTTTTTATTTTTTAATATGAAAATTGAGTTTTCTTGTTATTCCGTTTTCACTAATTTCAAAACTCTTTTATTTTCACCATTCACAATAACTGCCGAATACACTCCCGGGGATAATTGTGAACTATGAATTGTGAATTGCTTATCAGAACTTTCTTCGGTTAAAATTAATTTTCCAATCGCATCAAAAACACTAATTAAAATTTTTGCCTCATTTGTATTTTCAAAATTGAAAACAAAATCACCGGAGGAAGGATTCGGATAGACATTTACATCAAACACGTTCACCAAGCTTCCATCTTCTCTGCAAGGAACAGTCACTACAACTCCCGGAGAGGTTTTTGTACAACCATTGCTGTTTTTAACCTGAACTTTATATGTTCCTGCAGTTGTTGCTGTGTAGTTAAGGGAAGTGACACCGCTTATAAATGCCCCGCCCTTCTTCCATTTATAAGTCAATCCCGCCCCTGAATTTGCCTTTAATACAACACTGCCTCCTGCACAAAACGTTGTGGGTCCCTGTGGTGTTATGGTTGCATTCGGTTGCGCATTAACTGTTACAAGTATACCGGTAGATGTAGTTTTGGAACATCCTGTTACGGGATTTGTAACACTCACCTTATAAGTTCCGCCTGATGTTGCAGTGTAAGACGATTGTGTAGCGCCTGAAATATTGTTGCCTCCTTTCAGCCATTGATAAGTACGGTTCGCAGCAGTTGGTGCATTCAATACTACACTCTCATTAGCGCAGAAAGTAGTAGATCCGGCTGGTGTTATGGTTGCTGAGGGGAGCGGATTGACGGTTACAATGACCGCTGCAGAAGCAGCTGTTCCGCAAGTATTAGTTACAACCACTGTATAACTTCCATTAGAAGTTGCAGCATAGTTTTGATTGGTTGCTCCTGAAATATTAGTACCGTTATTTTTCCATTGATAGGCAAACCCTCCACCTGTGTTTGCAGCTAAGATGACGCTGCTTCCGTTACAAATTGCAGTGGAACCCTGGGGAATGATGGATGCAGACGGAGAAGATGTAGCGACAAGCCAATTGGAATATACAAGGGGTCCCTGCCATCCGCACCAAAGAAAATCGGTTACCGAGCAAAAATAGTTACCTCCTGTTGTTGCATTATACGATGTTCCTGTTGCGCCTCCTATTGGCGCTCCGTCCCTGTACCATTGAAATGAAGGGGATTGGTAAAAATTATTACTGTTGATGAAAAGGTTTACCGAACCTCCTCCGCACAAGTTAAGTGATCCTGAATTAGTAATTGTTATATAAGGCTCCAACCAAGGATTATTAAAATCAGTTAAAGTATAAGGTGCCGATGAAAATATTCCGCAGCCATTATTGATTTGAACCGAATAATTTCCATTATGTCCCACCTCTAACTGATAATTGTTTGAATTAGGAATCGGGTGAGTATCTTCAAACCATGAATAAAGATACCCGGCATTGTAATAATTGGTTTGAAGCTGAACAGTTGTTGAGCCGCAAAAACCACCGAATCCGGCATTAGTTACAGTAGGAGTTAACATCTGGTTTACAGTCACCGTGGTGGGTGAAGATGTTGCCGTACAGCTACCCAAAGTTATCATTACCGTATAGCTTGCTGCCTGTGCTGCAGAATAAGATTGCGATGTGGCTCCAGAAACGTTTGCTCCGTTCTTTTTCCATTGGTAAACATAACCTGTTCCTGAAGAAGCTGAAAGTTGAACCGTTTGCCCAGTGCAAATGTTTACTGTTCCAGCCGGATTGATAGCAGCAGTTGGCTGCGTATTTACAGTAACAGAAATTGCATTGGAAGTAGAATTGCCACAAGGATTTGTTACAATACACCTGTAGCTTCCTGTCGTGTTCGATGAATAAATTGCCGAAACAGCTCCGGAAATATTCACAGTGTTTTTTTGCCATTGCCATGAATAATCTACTCCGGTATTAGCACTAAGCCAAACATTGCTATTGCTGCAAAAAGTTGTTGGACCTCCGGCAATAATTGTTGCGGAAGGCGTTGTTGTATAAAGAGTAACTGTAATTGTATTTGATGTATTACTTCCACAAATATTAGTTACAATGCAGGTATAATTTCCTCCAGCAGAAGCGGTATAAGTTTGTGAAGTTGCCCCGGAAATGTTATTGCTATTTAATCTCCATTGATACGTAAAACCTGCCCCTGCATTGGCAGAGAGCACCACACTTCCTCCTGTACAAAACGAAACCGCACCACCGGCAGTAATTGTCGCACCACAAATACAACCAGACTGATACACCGGATCAGCGCTATCAGAAATATTCACTGAGCCCAGGAAGCCGTCATTATTTAATGAA
>JACMLS010000863.1 GCA_014379485.1 Bacteroidia bacterium
TATTTACGTTCAAGGATATAGAGCGCCCCAATATTTGTAAGACAAGTGGCTAAGCCGGCTTCCGATCCAATTTCCTCTTTCAATTTCAAGGATTTATTAAAATATTCCAGGGCTTTAACATTGTCTTGCTGATGGCTGTACACAGCTCCGATATTACCGAGATTCTTAGCTACGCCTGATTTATTTCCTTCTTCTTCATCCATCCTCATGGCTCTGAAATAATAATCGAGCGCTTTGGGATACTCTCTGAGTTCTTTATATACAATTCCGATATTGGTTAGATGTCTGATAACCCCGCTTTTATTGCCTAAGGCTTCATCTTGTTTTAAAGCCTTGTGATAATAGTCCAGAGCTTTGGGGTAGTTTGATTGATCTGCGTAGACAAGGCCGATATTGCCAAGTTGGGTAGAGACCCGCTTTTTGTCATTCATTTCCTCCCCAATCTTCAATGCTTTCAAATAATAGTCAAGTGCTTTATTAAACTCGCCCAGGTTCCGGTAAACATTTGCAATATTGCCGTAACAGGCAGATATGCCCTTTTTGTTGCCAAGCTCTTCATCAATTTTTAATGCTTTAAAATTAAATTCAAGCGCTTTGGTAAAATCGCCATTTGCTTTGTAATAAAGACCAAGGCTGCCGTATGAATTTGCTATTCCTTTTTTCCATTGGATTTTTTGAGAAATAGAAAGCGCCTGGTTCCCCAGGATAATGGCTGTATCGGGGTCATTATCGCAGAGTTCCCAGCCAAGGTTATTCAGGTGCTTTACTTTATTGGTATCTTCTTTGTCTTTTTTGAGAAGGGTGAGGAGGGAATCTACTTTACGATTTTGTGCAAACGAAATGCAAAAGCAGAAAAGCACTGCAAAAAACAACATATATTTCATTTCCTTTTTCATTTCATCATGCGATTTAAATTTCGGCTAATGTACTTCTCTGAAGTTAACAATGAGCGCTGAATTCTTCTCGCATAATAAATGCTGTCCAATATCTCCTTTTGTTTCTCTTCCACTAAATGTTTCTGATGCTGAATTTCAATATTTGCTTTTTTCTTATTTCTGAAAGCTATAAAAGAAACCCCGGCAACAACGATCATAATTAAAAATCCGGCAATTCCTCCATAAGTAAAAGTTCTTTGCCTTGATATTTCCTGCTGATGTTTTATTTCTTCAAACTTTTTTGCTTCCGAGTTTTTTATGGAGTCGGCAGCAGATTTTTTCTCAAACTCAAAATTCATTTCAGAGCGGATTTGTTTTTTAGCATTTTCATCATTGCTGATGCTGTCGCGGACAGTAATGTAATTTTTGTAATGCGTTAAAGCCAGTTCAAACCGGTTGGTTTTGTTATATAAATCGCTTAAGTGGTAATGAGCTTCCTTTTCATTGTTTAATGCGCCTATTTCTTTACAGAGTTTTAATGACTCCAGCAAATTGGTTTCGGCCTCCTTAAATTTGTTTGTTGCAATATAAAGACTGCCAATGTTACTGCGGTTTATTGCAACCCCCAGCTTATCACCCATTTCTTCTTTCATGTTCAGCGCTTTAAAATAATATTCCAGGGCCTTGGAATATTTGTCTTGAGTTGCTAATGCAGTATTTTCTTTAGCTGCTGCAGAATCGGCCTGGTTGCGATAAACACTTCCAATATTGCCGAGGGTTACGGCAATATTTTGTTTAGCCTGTAGTTCCTGGTTCATCGTCAATACCTTAAAATAATAATCTAAGGCTTTGGAGTAATTGGTTTGAAAATTATAGACATTTCCAATGTTGCCAAGAATGGCTGCAATTTTATTTTTATCACGATCGGGACCTGGCTCTTCAGCAATCCTCAAGGCTTTAAAATAATATTCTAAGGTTTTGGAATAATTGTTTTGATCTGCATAGACAAGCCCTATGTTGCTAAGGTTGTTAACCTGCAATCGTTTATTTCCGATTTCTTCAGCAATCTTCAATGCTTTAAAATAATAATCCAATGCTTTTGAATAATCGCCTTTGTCAGAATTAACGTTTGCAATATTGCAGAGCTGGTTTGCAATTCCGGTTTTATCGTTCATTTCTTTATTCAATTGCAAAGCTTTAGAATAGCAGTCTAAGGCTTTTGAATAATCGGCGTTTGCCTTATAGAAATAACCGAGAAAATTGAGTGACCTTGCAATTCCTTTTTTCCAGCCAATTTTTTCGGCAACTGTTAATGCCTGGTTACTAAGGACAATGGATGTGTCGGAATTACTACGTCTAAATTCCCAACCAAGATTGTTCAGGTTGTTCACCTTGTTCGTGTCTTCTTTATCCGCCCTCAGCAGGTTTTTTAAAGAATCAATTTTTCTGTTCTGAGAAACAACAGGTCCAGTGCCTGCAACAAACAGGAATAAGAAAACATATTTTTGCAGGAAGCTCAATTTTTTTTGCGAAGATAATTTAATTTTCTCTCAATGTATTTTTCGTTAGCTATCAAAGCCCGCTGAATTCTTCTTGCATAGTAAATGCTATCTAAAATCTCTTTCTGTTTCTCCTCAACAACCGTCTTCTGCTCTTCAACAATTGTTTTTTGCCGCTGTACTTCATCCTTTTGAACCTCAATAATTCTTTTCTGCTTTCTTGTGACTCTCAGAGACCGCGTAACAACAAACAAAACAACTACAACCAGTCCAAAACCGAAAACAGCAAACCAAATAATAATTTTTTGGTTTTTACTTTCTTCTTCGGCCAATGCAACCTGTTTATCATTCTCTGCTTTTGTTATTGCTTCTTTTTTATCAAACTCATAGTTCATTTCTGCGCGCACTAATTTTTTCTGGTTTTGCTCACTGTTTATACTGTCTCTTGATGCTATGTATTTTTTGTAATAAATAAATGCAAGGCCGGGCCTTTGCGTGGTATCGTAAAGTTGGCTGAGCGATAGTTGATGCGTGCTGATCAAATTCAACGCATTAATTTCGGTAGAAAGAGTCAGTGCATTTTTAAGTTCTTTCTCAGCTTCTGCAAACTTTCCGGTTTTGGTGTAAAGAGAGCCTAGGTTACCAAGGCTTCCTGCAATTTTTTGTTTATACCCGAGTTCCTGTTCCATCTTCAGCGATTTTAAATAATAATCAAGCGCCCCCGGATAGTTTTTTTGTAAATCATAAATAGTACCGATATTACCGAACAGGGTTGCCAAATGATTTTTGTTTCCTGATTCTTCTGCAATCTTCAATGCTTTGAAATAATAGTTAAGTGCCAATGAATACTCGTTTTGCTGCCCGTAGACACTGCCAATGTGCGCAAGATCGGCTACAATTGCAGGGCTATCGCCAAGGTCTTCATCCATTTTCAGGGCTTTAAAATAATAATCTGTTGCTTTAGAATAATCTTGCAGGTTTGCGTAAACATTTCCTATGCTGCTAAGGAACCAGGCTGTACCGTTTTTTGTTCCGAGTTCTTCCTTTACTTTTAAGCCTTTAAAGTAATACTGGAGCGCATTCGCGTAATTGCCCTCAGAATAATAAACAGAGCCAACACTCCCGAGAATGGCGGCTTTGACTGTTCTGATTTTGGTTGTGTAAGTTTTCTGTACGCTTGTTTGCCCGGTTTCGTTCTGCAAGTGTTTTTCCAGTTTTTCCAAAGCTTCATCGTAAAGAGATAATGCTTTTTTATTGTTTCCTAAAACATAATGATCCCAGCCGGTTCGTCTTAGTGCTTCTGCTATGCGTAAATCGTCTTTTGCATTTGGGTTTGTTTTATCACTGATCTTTTCTGCGAGTAACCTTGCTTGTGTGTGAAAGTAAATGGAGCTGTCAGGTTCGCTGCTTTGAAAGTAATTACCAAGTTCCATTAAAGCTTTGATGCGCGAAGTGTCATGCTGCGCGTTTTTAAGAACGAGATTTAATGAATCCGGTATCCTGTTCTGAGAAAAGACAAATGCCACTGCCATCAGGTTGATCAGGGCTAAAAACAAGACAGCCATTGCACGATTATTACTAAACTTCTTTTGCAATTATTTAGGGTTTAAAACGGTTAATTTTCTCTCAATGTATTTTTCTGACGTGATCAGCGTCCTCTGAATTCTCCTTGCATAATAAATACTGTCAAGAATTTCTTTCTGCTTTTCTTCCACCAAATGTTTCTGGTGCTGAATTTCAATGTTTGCTTTTTTCTTATTGCGAAAAGCTATAAAAGAAATTGCTGCCACAACGATCATTATCAAAAACCCTGCAATTCCTCCGTAAGTTAAAGTTTTCTGTCTCGAAATTTCCTGCTGGTGTTTTATCTCCTCAAACTTTTTTGCTTCTGAATTTTTTATAGAATCGGCTGCCGATTTTTTATCAAAATCATATTGCATACTTGCTTTTAGACTTTTTCTTTGAGTTTCTTCATTATCAACACTATCGCGGTATGCAATGTACAATTTGTAATGTTCAAGAGCAGCTTTATAATCGTGCCTTGTACTATCAAACATCGCAAAAACTTTATACGCATTACTTTTAATTATTTTAAGCCCCATTTCTTCGGCCAATTTTAATGCTTTATTAAAATACAGCGTAGATTGTTCTATATTATTTTGATTTGCATATACCAACCCAATATTCTGGCAACAATGTGCAATTGGCAATTTGGCTCCAATTTCTTCATTAATCTTTAAAGCTTCATTCATCATTTTTAATGCCTCCGTATGGTTTTTTTGCATTTCATACACTGCCCCTATTTGTTCATAACAGTCAGCAATTCCGGCTTTTTCATTTTCGGTTTTTGATAAATTGAGCGAAAAGAAATAGTATTCAAGGGCCTTGCCTAAATTACCCTGGGCTCTATATATTGCTGCTATATTGGAATAAGCAGTTGAAGTTCTTTTTGTGTTTTTGATTTCTTTGGATTTGTTCAGCGCTAAGTCGAACATTTTTAACGCTTCCGTATAATTATTCTGATAACGGTATATTGAACCGATGCCTTCATAACACTTAATAATTTTAATTTTATCCTTCAATTCTTCAAATATTTTTAAGGCAAAAAAATAGTTTTTTAGCGCCTCCGGGTAATTACTTTGCCTTACATAAATGTATGCTATGTTTCCGTAAGAAGAAGCGATTCCGTTTATATCGTTTAGTGTTATTCTTAATTTCAGAGCTTCGTTGTGGCACTTTAAAGATTCAAAATAGTTACCCTGATACATATAAACAGAGCCTTTGTTGTTATATGACTGGGCCAGGCCAAAATTATATCCGAGTTTTTTAGAGATAATAATCGCCTGTTCCAGGCAGTCAAGACCTTCGGGGAAACTGTTTGTTTCCAGGTACTCTCCGCCTAATTTATACAGATGTGTTACTTTATTAGTGTCCTCTTTATCCGTTTTTATTAAATTTTTAAGAGAATCTATTTTTCTGTTTTGACAAAAAATAAAATTCATTCCTGCAAAAAACAAGAGACAGAAAAAATATTTGTTCTTTGGTTTCAATTCTTTCTCTTCAGGTAATTTAATTTTCGCTCAATATACTTTTCATTCGTAATCAAGGCCCGCTGAATTCTTCTGGCATAA
>JACMLS010000864.1 GCA_014379485.1 Bacteroidia bacterium
CTGTGTTTAATTTTGCTTTTCCATTAACAAAATCAACTGTTTGAATCATGCGTCCTGTAACATCATAAATGTTTGCTTTTACAGCTTTCTGATCTTTAGAAACAATATTCAGTTCATTTACAGCTGGGTTTGGGTATACAGAATATGTATTGAGCATAAATGGCTCTTTTACACCCGTTACAAGGTTCATATTAACATCATCAATAGTCAATGTAGTATTAGCCTGTGGTGTTGTACCTGAAGATGAAATAAAAACCATACTTACAGTATCAGGAGCACCTCCCAATAACCAGGTAATAGGGCAATTTACCTGCAAAAATGTAGCCTGTGCGCCAATTATGTAAGTACCTGCAAAGCCAAGTGTGTCTCTTGAGGTACCATTCCATGAAGTAAAAACTGCCTGAGCCAAAGCAGTATCTCCGTTTACCGGAGCATATTTGCAATAGAAATCAAAACTACTTGGATTTTGAGTATAAGGAGAACCTTTAATATCAATTCCACCGGCGTAAGTAATAGGGCCACTTGAAATTACCCCTGGAAGCGTTGTGGCGACTAATGCTACTAATTGTGTTTGTAACTGAGCAGCAGAGCTACCTGAGTTACCTGGGCTAACCTGTGTTTCTAATGTTGTTGAAGCACCAAAGCTTGTTAACATAGCATCAAAAGATCCCCAATTGTTTGGATTTCCAGATGTCCAGTTTTCAAAACCGGCGTTTGCCATTTGCTGAGAGAAGCCAAAAAAGCTTGCAGCAAGTAAAGATAAAGTAAGTAGAGATTTTTTCATTTGTATGTTTTTATTGGTTTCCTCAAATTTAATTAGAATTAATCAATTGAAAAAATCCTGTTATTTATGTTAAAATTAATGAGGGGTTATCACCTGCTTCGTTTTTTTGGGTTAGCGGAATAAAAAAACCGCCCCAATTCAATTGAGACGGTTTCTGAAAATTTAAAACAAAACTACTCGATAAGCATTTTTTTCGAATATGTTTTTTCTCCTACTTTAAGATTTACAAAATAAATTCCGCTTGAGTAATTTGCTTTTTCTCCAATATTGATACGGTATTCGCCGGCTTCATAATTAGAATTGGCAAGTGTTTCAACTTTTCTACCAAGCATATCAGTAATCTCAATTTTAACCGGCATTTTTTCTATCAGGTTAAAATTAATTGAAGTCTGCCCGTTTGATGGATTTGGAGCAACAAAGAAATTAAGCGTATTGTCAAGTACATTTTCTTCCATTCCAACACCTCCAAAATTCAGATTGATATCGTCAATGTAAATATTATTGCCTGATGTTGTAGAGTCGCAGATAAACACAAATTTAAACATTACGTTACCGCTGAAAAGCAGGTTATTGATGTTTATATTCTCTTGTCTCCATTGCGCTGCTGTTGGTGTAAATGCAGCGCTCTGGTAAATACCTGTGCCTAAAGTTTGCAATGAAGAACCTGATTTGTTGTATTTCTGCGACCAGGTTTGTCCGCAATTAGTAGATGAGTACAGTTTTAAATTATCTAACTGACTTGAATTTTTTTGTGCGTGGGCAACTTTAAAAGAGAACGTAGGCGAAGTTAAACCTGAAACATTCATAGAGGGAGAAATAGCCTCATCTGTTCCAAGACCTGTATTAGATGTATTCTGTAAATACATGCAATACGTTCCGGTAACTGCTGCATTGCTAGTTCTTGTCCAGGTTACACCACCTGTAAGGTTATTAATTGTCCAGTCAGAGTTTGGAATGGCAGAAGTTTCGAAACTCTCTTGCCAGCCACTTTGGTAAGTAGCAGTAGCATTTGAAACAGTAATAATATTTGTTTTTGTAACTGAGTTTGAACCTGCAGCATTTGTAACTGTAAACGAAGCGCTGTAAACTCCTGCCGTTGGGTATTGAACCACGGGAATTGAATCTGTAGAAGTACTTGGGTTTCCTCCCGGAAAAGACCATGACCAGGAAGTTGGTTGCCCGTTCCAGCTCAGATCATAATAAGTAACATTTGTGTTTGTACAAGCGTAATTTGTGCTGTTGTCAAAATCTGCAACCGGAGTGCATACACTTCCTAAAGGACTAACACCTGTTGCGGCAAGGTTTGCAGTGGTCCACAAATTATTTCTGCTGGCGGTAGAAGAAGTAAGCGCAGTTCTCATTCTCGTCTTCTGCCCGGTTGTAAACATATTTGAACAATAAGAATATTCCATATAATTCTGTACGTTCTCATCTACACCCGCATTGCAAATATCGCAATTGGTTAAAGGGCAAGTACTGTAGTAACCTTTTGTAACCGGGGTATCTGTAACCCCATCGTTACCGCAAGAAACACCAGGGTTATTTGTGCTGCCCCAAACGTGCTGAAGATTGAGCCAATGCCCAACCTCATGTGTAAGTGCGCGCGATGTTGTTGTGTTTCCTGTTCCAATACTTCCTACATAACCGTTAAGAATTACAATTGCATCAGAACTGGCCCCGGTTGAACCTGGCAGATATGTATAACCTGCCGCCCCGCTGCTAATGGTTTTTACCACATAAATATTAAGGTATTTGCTTCTTGGCCACGTATAAGCATAGGCAGATGCGCTGTTTGGCCAATTAGTATTTGCATCCACATGCCTTACAATTCCGTTAGTGCAATTTCCGTTCGGATCAATGGTTGCAAGTGCAAACTGAACTTCAACATCTGCTGCTATAGATTGAAAACCAGCAACCACGTTAGAGATATCTGCGTTTAATTTACGGTAATCGTTATTAAGAATTGTCATCTGATCATACACCTGTGCGTCAGAAATGTTTTCTGGTCCGTATTGATGAAGAATATGAAACACCACAGGAATTGTATACACGGGTGGCATTGAGTTTAATTTTACATTACTGCCATAGCCGTTCTGAAAAGCAATGGCATCTTCTTGTGCAAGAGCAGCCTCTCTTTCAAGGTATTGCTGATACAATTCAGGATGCAACTGAAATTCTTTTTTCATAGCCTCATCTGTACCGCATGGAAATGGAGTCTGTGCATTTACCGTAATAAGCGCTGCGCCAAATAAAAATGTAATTATTTTTTTCATAGGTGTTTTTTATTTGTTTTTAAAATGTAACATCGTCCCTTAAATTACCCGGAACATTTAATTTATTCCTGTTTTAAATTACTTCATAAGGTAATTATCTCAATTCAGATCTTGCTGCTAACTAAAAAGGCAATTATATTTTACAGCTGTTCTGATCTTGAACCAAATAAAAGTAAGAAATAACAGGGTTTAAAACAAATCCTGACAAAAGTGTTAAAATCAGGTTAAGAGGCGTTATTCAGGGATAGAATTACCTGGTTGTATTTGTGGCAATTTTCCATAAAATAAACAATTTTCCTTGCTACCACCTCGGGGTGCTGCAATTCGCCCTCTTCTTTAAAATTTATGAAATTCTGCACAGAAGAAAAGTCTTTTATTGATGAGGAGCGAATCTGATCCTGCATAGCGGTATCAACAACACCGGGCGCAACAGAAAATATCCTGAACCCGTTTTGATCCAGTTCACATTCTGCCTGTACGGTTTGAGAAAGCAGGTCAAGCGCTGCCTTTGAAGATCCGTAGGTGCTCCATCCGTCAATAGGTCTTTTTGCTGCACCGCTCGAAATATTCAATATCACTTTGTTGCAATCTGTTTTCTTAAACTTCTCAATAAATTTATTGATAAGAATTGCCGGAGAAATGATATTTAAATTGTAAGTAGAAATTATTTTTTCGTTATCCAGTTCACCGCTATGCCTTACTTCTCCCAGGCTTCCTGAATTATTTATCAGGTAAATTCCTTTGGGTTCTGTGAGATCGGGAAAGCGAAACTGAGAAACGGCTTTAGTGTCTGCAAGATCAAGGTGAAAGTGAACGTAATGATCGTGATGCAATACAAGGCTGCGCGAAATACCAAATACCTTATTATACTGCATGGTCAGCAACTCTGCTGCAAGAGCACGACCAATACCTTTTGATGTTCCTGTAATGAAAAAATAGTTCATTTGGTTTTAGTTAATCAATTTAAACTCTTTAACTACCTATCCTTCCAACCATCTTCTCGCTAATTAGCCAAGTGCCTGTTTCAGGTCTGCCAGTAAATCTTCAATGTCTTCAATTCCCACACTCAATCTTAAAAGTGAATCTACAACGCCCGATTTTTCTCTTTCTGCTTTTGGAATGGAAGCGTGTGTCATAGTTGCCGGATGGTTTATCAGCGATTCAACTCCGCCTAAAGATTCTGCAAGAGAAAAAACTTTAAATGAAGAAGCAAGTTTAAAAGTATCTTCAAGACTTGCATTTTTTATTGTGAAAGAGATCATTCCACCAAAATCTTTCATTTGTTTTTTTGCTATGGCATGATTTGGGTGGTCAGTAAATCCGGGCCAGTAAAGTTTATCAATTTTAGGATGTGTTTTTAAAAATTCCGCAATTTTTTTTCCGTTACTGCAATGTCTTTCCATTCTGATGTGCAGGGTTTTTATACCACGCAATACCAAAAAAGAATCCATCGGGCCGGGATTGGCTCCACAGGAATTTAAAATAAAATACAACTGTTCGTGTAATTTATCATCGTTCATTACCAGTGCGCCCATCACCACATCGCTGTGACCTCCTAAATATTTTGTAACCGAATGCATTACAATATCTGCTCCTAAAGCAAGCGGGTTTTGTAAATACGGAGAAGCAAAAGTATTATCAACGCAAAGAATTAAATTATTTTTTTTTGCAATCTTAGCGCAGGCTTCAATGTCTATGATCTGCATGGTTGGATTGGTAGGGGTTTCCAGCCAGATCAGTTTTGTTTTTTCATTTACATACTTTTCAATATTCGCTGCATCCAGCATGTTTATGAAATGAAATTTTATTCCGAAAGGTTCAAAAATCTTTGTGAACATTCTGTAAGAACCACCGTAAAGGTCGTCGCCCGTTATTACTTCGTCTCCTGGGCGCAGTAATTTTATTACAGCGTCAGTACTTCCCATTCCGCTCGAAAAACAAATTCCATGTTTTCCGCCTTCTAAAGCGGCAATACAATTTTCGAGTGCAACGCGGGTAGGATTTTTTCCGCGGGCATAGCCGTACCCTTTATTTTTACCTGGCGCTTCCTGCACATAGGTAGAGGTTTGGTAAATGGGCGTCATGATAGCGCCTGTTGTCGGATCGGGTTCCTGCCCTGCATGAATAGCTTTTGTTCCGAATTTATATTTTGAAGAGTCTTTCATTTATCTACGAATAACGCCCTTCGACAAGCTCAGGACTTAAATTTGGGTACGAATTTACGAATTAGAAATCTACGAATCGCGAATTTTTTATTAATGTTACGAATTGATACTTGCTAAAAGTAAAATCCGCGACCATCCGCTCAATCGGTGTCATCCGCGTTCCCTTTTTATTAGTGAAAATCCGTCAAACCCGTGTCATCTTGTTCCAAAATCAGGATAAAGATCATGCTTGATTTAAAGATTTCTTGATTAATTTTACAGACATTATGAAAAAGATCTACTACCTCTCCTCCTGCTCTACCTGTGCAAGAATTATCAAAGAACTTGGCATTACTGCAAAGAATTTTGAAATGCAGGATATTAAAACAGAAAAAATAACACCCGCGCAAATAGACGAAACGAAAGTACTTTCCGGATCTTATGAATCTATGTTCAGTCGTGTTGCGCTCAAATACAAAAACCTCGATCCAAAACCATCAACAGAAAAAGAATACAGGAAACTTATATTGGAAGAATACACATTTTTAAAGCGTCCTGTAATTTTGTATAAAGGAAAAATATTTGTGGGAAATTCTAAAAACAATATTGCCGCTGCTAAAAAAGAGATTGGATAGAACAAGTTCAGTCTTACCTAAAAATTTATATTCCGCCAAATCTTTATTTTTTTATCACTTTTGGCGTAATATAAACTTTGTGGCTTCCCGTTCTGAACTATAACAGCGGTCAGTTAAATTCTTTAAGCTATTATAAACCGCCAAATCTATATATTTTTTGTACATTTGGCGGGATATAGATTTAAATGAATGAACATATACTTATAGGTAGAGAAACAGAAACAGGTATACTGCAGGAGTGCCTCCAATCCAATAAAGCAGAATTAATTGCCATGATAGGCAGAAGGCGGGTTGGAAAAACATTTCTTATCAGGGAATTTTATAAAAACGAACTCTGTTTTGTTTTGACAGGGGTTCATCACGCCACACTTGAAGAGCAACTGGAAAATTTTCAGTTTTCTATGATTGAGTTTGCCAAAACAAATAAAAAAACAGCGCCACCCAAAACATGGCTACAGGCATTTCATCAATTAAGAACTTTTATAGAAAAAAAGGGGGCTAAAAAGAAAAAAGTTTTATTTTTTGATGAATTACCCTGGATGGCAACACGCCGCTCCGGATTTATGGGAGCCTTTGAACACTTCTGGAATCACTGGGCCTCTCATAGAAAAGACCTTATTCTTGTAATATGTGGCTCAGCAGCTTCGTGGATGATCAAAAAAATCGTAAACAACAAAGGAGGTTTGCACAATAGAATTACCCGCAAGATACGACTTGAACCCTTTGATCTGCACGAAACAGAATGTTTTCTGAAAAATAAAAACGTGAACCTGAACCAATACCAGGTAACCCAACTCTTTATGGTAACAGGAGGCATTCCCCTTTACTTAAACGAAATTAAAAAAGGAGAAAGTGCCGCCCAGAATATTGAACGTATTTGCTTTACAAAAGACGGCTTATTGCAAAAAGAATTTGATAATCTATACAGTGCATTGTACGAAGATGCCACAAATCACATAGCAGTAATAAAAGCGCTTTCAGGTAAAAACAAAGGAATGAACCGGACTGAGATCATAAAAGCTGCCGGATTAAAATCGGGGGGCTTTGCTACTGAAATACTCGAAGAACTTTCTGAGTCAGGTTTTATTACACCTTTTATTCCTCTTGACCGGGTGAAAAAAGAAACGTTTTATCGTCTTACCGACGAATACACACTTTTTTATCTCAAATTTATTGCAGGCCAACGCGGAACGGGAAAAAAACAATGGGTAAAAAAAGCAAACTCACCTTCCTGGAAAAGCTGGAGCGGTTTAGCATTTGAGAACATTTGCATTAAACATACCCCGCAAATAAAAAAAGCCCTGGGAATAGAGGGTGTTTACACAGAAGAATCGGCTTGGCGAAGCAAAAATAAAAAAGAAGGAGTACAGGTAGACCTGCTTATTGACCGCGGAGACAATTGCATTAATGTATGTGAAATGAAATTCTCTCAAACAAAATTTGAAATAAATAACCGCTACGCAAAAGAATTACAAAATAAAATTCAAACTTTTCAACTTGAATCTAAAACCAGGAAAACAGTTTTTCTGACAATGATAACTACCTTTGGATTGATAGAAAATATTCACAAAACCAGTCTCGTGTCAAATTCTATTCCGCTTGAAAAATTATTTATTAAAATTACAGAGTAAAAAAAGACCTGCATAATAAAATGTACGCCACTCAAAAAATAGTTACATGCCTCATTTTTCTCTTTTCCCTAACCGGAAAAAGCCAGGATTCAATTAATCCAAAAGAACCAAAACAGCAGGCCGGTTTTGATATTTATTTTCTTTCGTGCGGAGACACGGCAGGCGATTTTTACCTGAGTAATTATGATTTTTCTGCACTCAAAAATACCGAATGGAAAGCCACGAATCTTGGCTTTTCTTTTCATTGGTTTTATAAACTTAAACGCTGCACTGCCGGACTAAGAGCCGGACTTATTAATGACGCATCTCTTTACCATGCCTGGGAAGATCTTAACGGAAGTTCTCCCCGCAACCAAGACAGAAATCTTGTTGTAAGACATTCAAAGATCGCCATCTCTCCTACAATAAAATTTGACAAAAAATTTGACAAAAAAATAAAATGGCTTACCGCGGATTTCAGTCTTGAACTTCCAATAATGTTTGCCGATAAAATAAACAGATGGGCTTTTAGGGATGAATTCACACTGTAAAATTAAGTACCAAATATGAAGTATCAAGTAAGAAGTATCAAGTA
>JACMLS010000865.1 GCA_014379485.1 Bacteroidia bacterium
TCTTTAAATTGTTTAGTTTCTGTTATAAATATATTAGATGAATAATCAATTATTTTTAAAGCAGACTTAATATTACCATTTAATAAATCATCATTTTTAACAGCTTCTTTAATATCAAATACAGGTGTTATTTCTTCTCTCAAAGGAAGTCCATATATTTGATCCAATCCAAGTTTATATAATGATTCAACAAAAAACAAATTGTGCAGGCGGTTGCAATATTGTTGCAGCAGCAAACGGCCCGGTTTATTATTGCGGAAACCCGCCTTCTTCTATTCCGTTAATTTCAACAGGCGCGGGCAGCTACAATCAAATTACATGGTCGCCTGCTACTTATTTAAACAATCCAAACATTCCAAATCCTACATTAACCACGCCCAACACTACTATCAACACAGATTATATTGTTACTTATACTGATACGGTTACAGGTTGTTTTGCATCAGACACCATACATGTTTTTGTTGCGCAAACTCACACTGTTACTGTGGCCATCTGTAACAATTCTCCAACAACGCTTATTGCAAACCCGGGCGCAGCTATTTATAACTGGACCCCTGTTGCAGGAACAACGCAGTTTCTTAGTGTTAACCAGCAAGGTTCTTATTATTGCTCCGAAAATTTTGGCAACGGGTGCGTACTTACAGAATCATTTTATGTAATTGATACGTGCAATATAAGCTGTAACACAATGGCCGCTGTTGCTGCAGATCATTACTACTGCGGCACTGTTCCGAATTCTTTTATGCTGATCTCTACAGGCTCAAACTTTAATCAAATTGTTTGGTCGCCTTCAACTTACCTTAACAACGCGGGCATAATGACACCTACTTTAACGCCGCCCCCGGGAGTTGCCATTAATATGGATTACATTGTAACTTATACTGACACGCTTACTGGTTGTACTGATTCTGATACGCTGCATGTTTTTGTTGCGCCTTACATTATACAAACAATTGCAATCTGCAACAATTCTCCTGCAACACTTACCGCTAACCCGGGTGCTGCCATTTACAACTGGTTTCCAACAACCGGCACTACGCAAACGCTTCCTGTAAACCAGGCCGGCTCTTACTACTGCGCAGAAAACCATGGAAACGGTTGTGTGCTCACCCATTCATTTTATGTTATAGACACCTGTAATATTACTGCCTGCTCTTACACTGTAAATGCCGGACCGTCTATCTATTATTGCGGTGGTTCTATGAGCAGCGTTCCAACATTCAGTGCAAGTGTTACTCCGTCTTCCGGTGGGTACACCTATCAGTGGTCGCCTTCAACAGGTTTATCAAATCCCAATATTTTAAATCCTACCGTTTCAAATGTATATAACCAAACATATACTTTAACGGTAACAGATACTGTAAACAATTGTTTTAAAACAGATACGGTTATGGCTTTGTCATTGCCTTACCAGGTGGGAACTTTGTATAACTGCAACGGCTCTCCGGTAACAATTTACAACGCGCCCGGAGCTGGTTATTACCAATGGATGGGCGGATTTTCTCCGGTGCCTCCTTACACTCAAAATTCAACCATTATAACAGCGCCCGGAAATTATTTTTGGGGAGCTTTTTACAATGGTTGCGCTGTAACAAACAGTATAACTTTGGTTGATAGTTGTATTTCTCAAATACCAAACGTGTGGCCGGGAGATTGTAATTATGATCTTACTGCCGATTATCTTGATTTCTTAAACATTTCTATGGCTTACAACAACACAGGTGCAACACGTGCGGGCGCAAGTTTAATGTGGACTGCGCAGCCAATGGCAGACTGGGGAGTTACTTCATACGGTGTTGATGATAAACATTCTGATTGCGATGGAAACGGATTGGTAGATACTGCAGACATACATGCAATTCTGCAAAACTACAACAACGTACATCCTTACAAAATGGCAATGAATCAGAACTCTGTTACCAATGCAGATCTTTACCTGGTAGCAAATAAAGACACCGCCATGTTAGGTGAGACTGTAACGTTTGATATTTATTTAGGAAAACCTTCTTTGCAACTTGATAGTGTTTATGCAATTGCTTACCAGTTAAAGTACGAAGCGTATCTTACAAGTAATGTTGGTAATGTGCTCTACACCAATTCCTGGTTAGGAAATCCGGCAAGCAACGAGATCAGCATGGAAAAACAATTACCTGTAAACGAGCAGATAGATTGTGGTGTAGGCGGAAATGATCATTTGAACAGAACCGGGCAAGGAAAAATTGGAGAAGTAAATATAATTGTAACTACAGATAATTTATCAGGCTTACAATATCTGAATGTTGATCTGCAAAACGTATTTGCTGTTACTGCATTCGGAAATTCAGTTCCTTTAAATCTGATGGGGGATTCGGTTTACATTGATTGGACTCAGAGTGTTGGGCTTTTTCAGGCGGATTGGCTCAGCAACTTAGTTACGGTGTATCCGAATCCCGCAAAAGATGAGGTGTATGTAAACTGCGGAAAACTTAAAGTAAACGCAATCAACGTTTACGATATGCTTGGCAATATTGTTGCCTGCGAAAAACAAAACACTAATAATAATATGATACGACTTTCTGGTTTAGCAAGAGGAATTTATAATATTAGTGTACAGACAGACAAGGGTTTAGTAAATAAAAGGCTCACTGTTCAATAATTTTTTAAAAAACTCAGGCAAAGCTGTTACCTGTTTGTGTTACTATAAGTAATAAGGCTTAGTCCGAAGCGTTTTTCTCCCGCTTACGTTAGAAAATGGAGAAGAGGATCAATAGTTATTCTGAGGCGTTCCTTCCGCCTACGTTAGAAAATGAGGGAATGGACTGAAAAAGTACCCCGAGGCGTTCCTTCCGCCTACGTTAGAAAATGAAGTAATGGACTGAAGAAGTACCCCGAGGCGTTTTCTCCCGCCTACGTTAGAAAATGGAGAAATGGGTTTAGGTTATTTCGAGGCGTTTTCTTCCGCCTACGTTAGAAAATGAAGAATGGGTTAAGAACACAATTTAAAAAGCCTTCGCTACTTGCAGCGGAGGCTTTTTTTTTGAAATTTAAGCGGAAGGATTATTACATTTTAAAACAGGAACGTGCTAAAAGTATTTAATTCCAATTGTTTTTTGGTGATTTGAGAATTTGAACATTTATGGATATTTTTAGTTGAAATAAGGCGCTATAAACTTGCGGCAAGCCAACCGAATTGGAGGCATAAGCGCCATGATATGGCAGGAATAAACGAGTTAGCACCAATTTTAAAAACCACGACATTGACACAACAACTTTTCATCTGGACAGTTTTTCTCGGTTTGACACTTGCGTCCGCTTCCTGCAATGGACAGATGAAAACTAACTTAACAAAAGACACTCTCACTACACAAAAAATTACAACAAGCGGACAACCCAAAGTGATAA
The DNA here is from genome assembly GCA_014379485.1 of Bacteroidia bacterium. Classification (GTDB taxonomy): domain Bacteria; phylum Bacteroidota; class Bacteroidia; order B-17B0; family Aurantibacillaceae; genus AM-1111. Next base: position 3,385 of record JACMLS010000865.1, read on the forward strand.
AGAACCATTTCATAGACCAATATCCTCAAACATATTGGTTTGTCCAATGTGGATTGCAGGACAAATCCGGAAATCTTTGGTTTGGCACTACTGCAGATGGAGTTTATTGTTATGATGGAAAATCCTTTACGAATTACACTCGTAAAGATGGATTGTGCCACAATGATGTTCTTTGCATTTTAGAAGATAAAATCGGGAACATCTGGTTTGGCACAAGAGGAGGTCTTTGCCGATACAAACCGACAACCGACAAATCAGAGAGGAAAAGCTTTACAAATATTCCCATCTCAGCAAACGGTGGAGGGTACACAAGCAATTTTGTATGGAGTATAATGCAGGATAAAACAGGAAAAATCTGGTGCGGCACTAATGAAGGTGTTTATTTCTATCATCCAGTAATAGACCTTAAGAATGATGCACCAGTTTTTAAACTCTTTTTGAATAATGACAGCATTATAAATAAAAACAACCTAAAACTAAAAGTGGTACAAAAAATTGTTGAAGATAAAAAAGGAAATATTTGGTTCGCCTCAGGCGATTTTGAAGGTGAGGGTATTTGTTATTATAATGGCAAATCTATAGTTAATTTTAAACCTGATGACGTTAAGTCGTTTCGTTCTATTTTAGAATCTAAAAACGGAGACTTATTATTTCTCTCTCAACACAAGGGCGTTTATCGGTACGACGGAAAAACCTTTACTAATTTTACCGAAAAAACAGAACTTAAAAATGAGACCATCACTGCTGCATTAGAAGATAAAAAAGGAAATATTTGGTTTGGCACTGACAGCAATAATAATAATTTAGAAAAAGAGGGTAATGGCGGAACCTGGTGTTTTGATGGTAATACCTTTAAGTTGTTTACAACAAAAGACGGTTTAAGTCATAACAGCGTTTTTTGTATAATACAGGACAGAGATGGAAACATTTGGTTGGGCACAAGAAATACCGGCTTGTGTCGTTATGACGGAAAAACCTTTACTGACTTTACAGAATAGACTATTCTTTCTCAATAAGTACCCAGACGTAAAAACTGGTGCTAACAGCGGTCTTGCTCCATTTTTTTGCGGGTTAGCGCTCAAATGCGTAACTTGACATAGCAAAAAACTGCAAGTAGCTACAAAACGTTAGCACCAATTTTAAAAACGACACATTGACAAGACAACTATTCTACTGGACAGCTATTTTCACTTTGACCCTTGCATTCACTTCTTGCAACGGACAGGTAAAAACAGACTTTCCAAAAGACAAACAAATCACGGGCGGACAATCAAAAATTATTAAAAATAATTTCTTTCCCGACCTTGCCGAAGAATTTAAGTTTGTTCAATGTGGGTTGCAAGACAAGAAGAAAAATATGTGGTTCGGGACAGCTGGCAATGGCATCTATGTTTTTGATGGAAATTCATTTGTTAATTTTACTCATAAATCTTTTGTTAATTTTTCCCTCAAAGAAGATTTGAATCATAATGATATTCTTTGTTGCATGGAAGATAAGAACAGTAACATCTGGTTTGGCACAAGGAATGGGCTCATTAGGTACAAACCGTCAAAAGACAAGGCAGAAGGCAATGACTTTACTCTATTCTTAATTCCTCAAAATACTATCAGTGGTTCGAATCGAACAAGATTACCATACACTTTTCAGTCCGGAGATAATCTTGTGTGGAGCATCATGCAGGATAAGTCGGGAAAAATCTGGTTCGGGACTAGTAAGGGAATTTATATTCATGACCCCTCTGCAGATAACGACCAGGATGGCCCGCTTTTCAGACGTTTTTTCGATAGTAATAGTCTGATAAATAACAAGAATCTGCAATTAATAGATATCTCGGTTATGCTGCAAGACAAAAACGGAAATGTCTGGCTTGCTTCAGCATGGCATAAAGGTGAAGGCATTGTACGTTACGATGGAAAGTCGCTGGTTAACTTTACTCCCGACAGTACATATTCTTTTCGGTCAATTATTGAAAGAAAGAACGGAGACTTATTGTTTCTCAGCCCATTTAATGGCCTTTATTCGTATGATCCTTCGGCTGAGCTCAGGACAGGTTCCAAAACATTTTCCAACCTCAATGAAAAAATTGGAATTAAAAGCGACACTCTTATTTCCATGATAGAGGACAAAAACGGTAACCTATGGTTCGGACCTATCAGCGACAATATCAAAAACGGTGGGGATGGTGGACTACGGCATTTTGATGGTAAATCGTTAAAATTATTCACAACTAAGGATGGCCTGAGCCACAACCATGTTATGTGTATGATAGAAGACAAGGATGGGAATATTTGGTTTGGCACTCGGAATACCGGTCTGTGTCGCTATGACGGAAAAACATTTATTGACTATTCGGACAAATGATTTATCCCTTATCGAGGGCTGAAGAAAAACTGGTGCTAACATGGGTTTGGCAAAAGTGGAGCTTTAGTACTAGGCTGAACATTTGTACTTTCTATTAGCATTTGTAATAAATCTGAACTTTAGTACTTTCTAAACCCCACCTTCGCCAAGCCCGTAAACGTTAGCGGTCATGCTGTGTGACGGCAAAGGAAACATTAATCGATCTATACACAATGAACAACAAGTAAAATCGACATTATGAAATCTTAGATAATTTCAATCTGTATAAGCGGAAAACTTGCGAGGAAACTTCAATAAATATATCAGGACAGGCATTAAAGGTTAAACTAA
>JACMLS010000866.1 GCA_014379485.1 Bacteroidia bacterium
ATTTTTAGCCACTTCAAGCGCCTTGTCTAACCTGTAATCTACAAACTCCTCTGCCCCGCCCCAACTAAATGATGGGATAAAATGAATCGGAAAATCTCCTCCATAAATATTTACGTTTACTCCAACAACAGTTCCTGTATTAAACATGGTGTTAATTCCGCATTTACTGTGGTCTGCCATAATAAGTCCGCAGAACTGCAAGCCTGTATCCATCATTTCTTCCATGGCATACGACCACACTTTTACATTACTGTAATTGTTTTTTAAATTACTGTTGTTTGAATCTGCACCTATATTGCACCACTCACCAATTACAGAATTGCCCAAAAAACCATCGTGCGCTTTGTTTGAGTAACCGAATAAAACAGAGTTATTGATCTCACCGCCCACTTTGCAATGTGGCCCAACCGTTGTTGCTCCGTAAATTTTAGTTCCCATTTTTAAAGTTGCATCTTGCCCCAATGCAAAGGGGCCGCGTATTAAGCAACCTTCCATTACCTCTGCATCTTTACCAATATAAATGGGCCCGGTAGTGGCGTTTAAAATACTACACTCAACTTTGGCTCCTTTCTCCACAAAAATATTTTCGTGCCCCGCAAATTTGTTGGTGCTGCTCAATGGCTGAGATTTTCTTCCTTTGGTCAGCAATAAAAAATCTTCCTCAATAGCTTTGGCGTTATTGGTAAAAATTTCCCAGGGATGATTGATAACAATACAATCTGCCTTGCTTTGCAGAATCTCAAAATGATTTGCAAGCCGGTCAAGTTCTAACTTTTCAGGAAAGCGCAGATCGCGTCCGGAATTAAATGCTATAAGCGTATTTTTTCCAACCAAAGCCTGCTTGGGCTTAAGGTTGTTGATCTCTTTTACTAGTTTTTCATTTGGACAAACTTTTCCGTTTACCCAAAAATTTGGTGTACCGTAAAAAACGAGCGGATATTTTTGGGTAAGATATTCTTGTGTGTGCCAGGATGCTTTTCCGTCTAAATATTTTTCCCACTTTTCGTGTATGGTTAAAATACCAACCCTGATCTCGGCCACGGGACGGGTAAAGGTTAAAGGGAGCAAACTTTTCCAGGCACTATCATCAAACAGAATAAAATTCATTTGTATGGGTTTTGTGGTATAAATATAGAAGAAAAATCCGAAGCAGGGCCTGCGAAAAATCAGTGTCTTGGTTGAGAGACACTCAGCCACCTTCCTCCCGATAGCTATCGGGACTTCCAACCAACCGAAAACAAAAAAGCCACCCGGTTAAGAATGGCTTTTGAACGTATTATGAATATTGAATTACTTCTTTGCTTTTTCGCTTTTTGCAAAACGGGTGCGGAATTTATCTACACGGCCGGCAGTATCTACCATTTTAAATTTACCAGTGTAATAAGGATGAGAGGTATGAGAAATATCTAATTTTACAAGCGGGTATTCGTTTCCGTCTTCCCATTTAATGGTTTCTTTTGTATCTGAACAGCTTTTGGTTAAAAATGCGTAACCGTTAGACATATCTTTGAACACGCACAATTTGTAACCTTCTGGATGTGTATCTTTTTTCATGTTTTTTGTTTTTATTCTAAAATTGGAGGGCAAAGATACTGTTTTTTTGAAATAAACAGCAATTTTTAGCGCTCTTATAAACAATTGAAGTTTAATTAAGTGGCGGCTTTTGCTCTCCCATTCAAATGTAACCTCTTTTTTTACAATATTTTACCTTATTTCCCGTTCCTTAGGCGTAATCGTAGCAATCTTACAATTAGTGCTTAAATTTGCCGCCTTATGCGAAAAATCAGTTTATTCCTTTTTTTACCACTTTTCTGCGGAATTTTCTTTTCCTGCAAAAAAGACAAGCTTATTACTGACTCAGACGCAAAACTTGGCTTTTCTCAGGACACTATAATGTTCGATACTATTTTCACTACTATAGGTTCTACTACAAAATATTTTACTGTACATAACGATAACAACCAACGCATAAACATTTCAAACATAAGGCTTGCAAGAGGAAACGCATCGCCCTATCGCTTAAATGTTGATGGTACGCCCACAAAATCTATTAATGATGTAGAAATTGAAGCGCATGACAGCATTTATATTTTTGTTGAAGTAACTGTTGATCCGATTACGTTTGTAAATCCACTTGTTACAGATTCCATTTTGTTTGAAACAAACGGAAACATGCAGGATGTAGATTTGATCTCATTTGCAAAAGACGCGTATTTTCATTTACCCAATCACAAAATTATTTTTTCTAACGGAGGTGTTTTGTATTATGGCTTAGAGCATAATTCTTCTGTTTACAACAACTGGCCTGCAGATAAGCCACACGTTGTTTATGGGTATTACGTAGTAGATTCTGCCAAAACTTTAAATGTTGAAGCAGGAACGAACGTATACATACATCAGAACGGTGGGCTGTGGGTTTACAGGTACGGAACCATAAAAGTAAACGGAACCCTTGCGCAGCCGGTAACTTTTCAGGGAGACCGCCTGGAAGCTGAATACGCAGATGTACCCGGGCAGTGGGACCGGATCTGGATTAACGAAGGAAGCACAGGGAACCTGATAGATTACGCCATTATTAAAAACGGATTTATTGGAATACAGCACGATATTATTGCAGGAAACCTGAGCGAACCCAGAAAGCTTACTGTAAACAACACAATAGTTAAAAACATGAGCGGCTGGGGCTTGTTTGCTTACCACGGAAACATAGAAGGCAATAATAACCTGGTTTGCAATTGCGCTAAAAACGTAGCTGCCTTTTTATACGGCGGAAAATTTAAATTTTATCATTGCACTTTTGCAAACTTCTGGAACAAATCAGACCGCGGAGATCCGGTTTTGTATATGAATAATTACGAAGGAAGTTTTTCTATTCCTTTAGACACCGTTTATTTTGGGAATTGTATTATTGACGGAGCAAACGGAGAAGAATTTGCACTTGATACTTTAGCAACCGGCGGGGTTTGTAATCATGTTTTTGAAAACACATTGATAAAAACAAATGTGAATATTTCTGGCACCCGTTTTATCAGTTGCTGGCAAAATCAGCCGCCAAATTATGAAGATGCTATTAATTACAATTTCAAATTAAACACAGGGGCATTTCC
>JACMLS010000867.1 GCA_014379485.1 Bacteroidia bacterium
CTCTTCAACCAATTGATATTTTCTACCCTTTCAGCCCTTCTTCACTGTACTTTTTCGCTTCCGGCTTCAAGCCGTTTACAACTTCACCACTACGCCTTTTTCACCTTTTAAAATGTTAGAAGGCAGTATTGCGAAAACTGAATCTCCGTAGCCTCGTTCAATGAGAGCGGTGCCGGTAAATTTTCCGAAGGCGGGCAGGATGGCGTATTCTTTTCCAAAATAGAAGCAGGGAAATTTAAGTGACTGACGCCCCGGCCCGTTGAGTGAAACACAGGGGTGAATGTGCCCGCTAAAGTAATAATTAACTTCGCCGGAAGGCTCACAGGCTTGCGTAATATCGTGAACGAAACAAAAGTTTGCTACCGATAGATGATCGTTCGTTACTTCAATGCTTACGCTTGAATACCACTCGTTTTTTAGAATGTCGTGATTGCCTTTTACCAATTGTATATGCAGCGCGCTAAGGTCGTTGCGCCAACGTTGAAAAAGATCGAGTTCCTTATTAGCAACGCTGTGAAACAAATCGCCGACAACAATTAACTGCTGCGGTTTAAAATGCTGCACCTGCGATATAAGTCTTTGCAGGTCATCCTTATAAATATTTTGCGGTACCGGAATGCCTGATTTTCGAAAATGACCGGTTTTACCAAAGTGTAAATCGGAGACAATAAGCGCCTGTTGTTCTTCCCAATAAATACAACGTTCAGGTGAAAGCCAAAGCGTTTGTCCCAGTAATAAAAATTTCTCCGCTGCCTGCATCCGCAATTTTTTGAGGCGCGAAGATAACAAATTGCATAGGTGGAGTTCAGGAGAGTGTACCTGTCGAATCTAACTAAGGGCAGCACATAGACACAAATGAGCAAAAACCCGCATGCGACATCGTTTTTCTTCGCTAACCTTCCGTTTTAGCCTGACCAATGAAATAACAGTCAAAAGCAAAAAGTTTTACTGGTCAGTCCAAAGGCATTTTTGTGCGCTAATGGATAGGGTGAGGTTAAAAAATAAAAAGGGAGCGGCCCATCAAACCTGCCAAAACGAACCTGGGTCTTAATTTTCTGATGCCATTAGCAATACGGATGAATGGATTGCGACCCCGCAAGAGTGGCGGGGGAGCCGCAAAAATGATGTTCACAGTAAAAAATCTGGTATTTTCAAATTTATAATCAAGGTCAGCAAAATAAGTTCTTCAGTGGAACAGCTAAATAGACTTAAAACTAACTCCGGTTCAAAAACTCCAACTCCTTTTTACTCTTGTGCCGTTTCCCTATATTCATTTATCAGTCAGTTTATTAGAAAAGTACTTACGCAGAAACAACTTTCACCATCATGCAGGTTTGTTTAAAACCGCCGCAAACGCAAGGCACCGCAATCTTTCAGCCGTTTTCCCGGTTGAACTGCTTAGATGCCATTTATCAAAAAAATAATTGAGAAATAATTTATGTAGGGCCTTTTCTCAATATTTTTACTGCTTAACTAATAACAAAAATTAAGTATGTTAAAACGAAATCAACTTATGTGTTTGGTGGCGACATTGCTATGCCTGTCCGCGGTCAATGCACAAAAAGTAAATTTTACTGAATTCGACCTGGACAACGGTCTCCACGTGATTTTACACGACGATAAAACTGCGCCGGTTGTTGCTGTTTCGGTAATGTATCATGTGGGTTCTAAAAACGAAGACACATCGAGAACTGGATTTGCTCATTTTTTCGAACACCTTTTATTTGAAGGAAGTGAAAATATTAAACGCGGCGAGTTTGATAAACTGGTATCAAGCTATGGGGGACAAAGCAATGCGAACACCTCGCAGGACAGAACTTTTTATTATGAAGTTTTTCCATCAAATAATCTTGAACTTGGTCTCTGGCTTGAAAGCGAGCGGATGATGCACCCAGTAATAAA
>JACMLS010000868.1 GCA_014379485.1 Bacteroidia bacterium
CACCTCTTGCGGATGTAGTCCATGGTTTCCGGAACGTTGTCTCCGGCAATTTTCAAATGCAGGAAGCCGCCTTCGTCACGTGATTTTACTATAACTAGTGGTTCGATTGGATTGTGCAGTGATTGGTAATTAAAATCTTTTACCACACCAATCACCTTTCCTGATTTTCCGTCGGCCCAGTCAATTTTTTTTCCAAGTGCGAGTGCGGGCGTTTTCCACCCAAAGGTTTTTACGGCTGCTTCATTAATAATAAAAGCTTCTGCTTCATCGTTTGGAAAATCTTTTGAAAAATTTCTTCCGGTAAGAATTTCTATCTGGTAGGTACCAAGAAAATTTTCATCAACTGAGATTACATTGGATGAAGTAAGTTCATTTTGCGCGGCACCTTCCGGTAACATGGTAATGTTGGGCATCGATTTAAACGAAAAATTATTCTGACTTACATTTACAATATCTGGATTTTTGCTGTACTCATTCAACAGGATCTTTCCTTTGGGCATATCAGCAGAGCGCAGTTCCAATTGGATTAATTGATCTTTATTCATCCCGATCTTTCTGTTTTGAATAAAGTTCAATTGCTGCAAAATTGAACCGGTTCCTATAATAAGAATTACTGCAATGCTGAATTGAAAAACGACTAAACCTTTTCGCATAAAAATGTCTTTCCATCCATGGCTGATGTGTCCTTTCAATGCTTTTACGGGAGAAAATGAAGACATAAGTGTTGCAGGATAAAGCCCCGCAAGAAAACCAACAGCAATAATAATGGCAAGATAGATCCAGACAAGGTTGAAGCTTAAAGAAATTTTTGTTCCGGTAAAGGAATTAAATAAAGGAAGTGCAAGCAAAATAAGTCCCACGGATAAAATACTTGCAATGGTTGCAAATAAAAGAGATTCGCCCAGAAACTGCGCCATTAATTGTAAACGATGCGCGCCAATAGTTTTTCTTAATCCTATTTCTTTTGAACGATTTAAAGAGCGGGCAGTAGAAAGATTGATGAAATTGCTACAGGCAATTAAAAGAATAAGAATTGCCGAGCCGGAAAAAATATACACATAAAGTATATCGCTGTTTGTACTGGGCGTGAGATCATATTTTGCTTCTGATTTTAAATGTATATCAAGTAAAGGTTGCAATTTTGCATTTACCCACATACCAAAAGCTTTTTTTCCATCTGCATTTTCGCGGTCCATCACTTTATTTATTTTTGCTTCCACCGCTTTATAGTCGCTGTTTTCATTGAGCAGCAGGTAAGAATAAGAATCCATATTAAACCAATTCTCTTCTGCGTTTTGCTTATAAGTTGAATCATTTTTTACGAAATCGAGTATGGTGCTACGTGACATGACGCCATCAAAATTAAAATGAGAATTTGCCGGAAGGTCTTTAATAATTCCGGTTACCTGCATATTGATGGTGTCAGACAGGTGTATTGTTTTTCCGAAGGCAGGTTCGTTGCCGAAATATTTTTTGGCTGTACTTTCTGTAAGTACAATTGAATACGGTGCGGTAAGTGATCTTTGCGGATCTCCTTCTATCATTGGAAAACTGAATACATTAAAAAGTGCTGAATCAGCAAACATGATACGCGTATCATATAATTTTTTGTTGTTGGTTGATAAGACACGTCCCGAATAAATAATGCGGACTGCTTCAGTTACTTCTGGAATGTTTGCGCGCACTGTTTTTGCCATAACCGGAGAACTCACTGCAAATTTATCCTGGCCGTCTGGTTTGTAAATAACAGAGGTCATGCGATAAATTCTTTTCGCATTTTTGTGATATGAATCAAAGCTCAATTCGTTCTGAACATACTGGAAGATAAGAATGCAGCAACCAATACCAATAGAAAGCCCTGCAATATTTATGAAAGAATATAATTTGTTCTTCCACAAATTGCGCCAGGCTATTTTAAAATAATTTTTCAGCATAGTTTTTACTCTTTAAAAGAATCTGAGTTGTTTGCACTAATTATGCTGAGCCCGGTCAGGCCATAATATTCTCCAACACTGTCTGTCCATCGAGCATACGTATTATGCGGTGACTGAAACGCGCATCGTGTTCTGAGTGTGTAACCATGATAATGGTTGTTCCGGCTTCATTCAGATCTGTAAGCAATTGCATCACTTCATTTCCATTTATGGAATCTAGATTACCGGTTGGCTCATCGGCAAGAATAAGTTTTGGATTGTTTACCAATGCCCTTGCAACTGCAACACGTTGTTGCTGCCCACCTGAAAGTTGCTGTGGAAAATGGTTTTTTCTGTGCATGATCTGCATTTTATCGAGCACAAACTCAACGCGTTTTTTTCTTTCGGCAGTTTTTTCTCCTATGTAAATAAGCGGAAGTTCTACGTTTTCAAAAACAGTAAGCTCATCTATAAGATTAAAACTCTGAAAAACAAAACCGATGTTATGTTTTCGCAATTGCGCCCGCTGTCTTTCTTTAAAATGCGTGACATCTATATCATTGAACATAAATTTTCCTCCGTCAGGATCATCTAACAAACCGAGAATATTGAGCAGTGTGGATTTTCCGCAACCTGAAGGGCCCATTATGGCCACAAACTCACCTTGTTTAACTTCAATGGTCAGTTTGTTCAACGCAACCGTTTCGATCTCTTCGGTACGGTACATTTTTTCTAAGTCTGTTATTTTTATCATGTTGTGATTTTTATTTTGTCTTTCCTATAGGGAAGAGTTTATTTTAATTTTTTTGAAACACATAGAAACATAGAACACATAGAGATTTTATTTTGCCCTTCCTAAAGGAAAGTAACTTTTTTCCATATAGAACTTTCTAAACTTTTTAACTAACTAACCGAATCCCGATAGCTATCGGGAGTAAACCGAAAACTTTTTTTTATTCTTTCTTCA
>JACMLS010000869.1 GCA_014379485.1 Bacteroidia bacterium
AAGATCTTGACTGCGCCCGATCTGACAAAGAAAAATTAAATTGAACCGCTTCCGCAGCGCTACAGCGGATAAAAAATGAAAACACATTTACTTATACTTTTATTTTTTGCGAATGGATTTTTCCTTTGGGCGCAAAAACCAACTAAAGGCGATACCAAAGATGCCATTAACGCCCGTAAAGTTTTATTCATTACCAAAGAAATGAGTTTAACTTCTGATGAGGCTCAAAAATTATGGCCCGTGTACAATGAATTTGAACAAAAGAGAGAAGACATTCGCAAAGAAAGAATTAAGGTAGAGAAAAAACTTAAGGCCGATAAGGATAAACTCTCGGAAAAAGAATTCGAAGAGCTCATTGATCAGGAGATTGAATTCCGCCAGAAAGAAACAGATGTACAGAAAGAAAGGCATAAACGCCTGAAAAAAGTGCTGGCTATGAAAAAAATAGCTCTGCTTTACCAGGCTGAAGAAGATTTTAAGATGATCCTGCTCAAAGAAGCCTGCGCGAATTTAAAAACCCCAAAATAAAAATGGAAACGGGCGGAGCGAAATTAATTTTGCAAAGAAAAACGATAAATAAAGTACGGGCGATCCATTTTTTATTCGCCTTTTTTCTGGCTTTTCCGGCCGGTATATTTGCGTTTACCCTGGGCGATAGTTTGAAGCCAACCAAAATTAAAAGTCCGAAACATTATTTTCTTCCAACCTTTTTTGCAAATTATTATGGCGTACCAAAAAGACAACTCACTTCTCCAAAACCAGTTGCACAAATTTTAAAAGATTATTCTTATTCGCAGGTAAATTCAGGTTTTTATGTTCCCCTGTTTACAAAAGATAAATACAAAGGAGACAGTTCTGTTATTGCTAACTGGCATTTATTACTGACCGGAAATTTTTTAACTGCAAAACCTGTTTTTAGCGGACTTACTACACAGCACGTATTTTATAAATACAGTATTGGAACGCGTGTAATGTACAACAATGGTAAAAAAGATGTTTTCTTTTTTGATCTTTCTCCTTTTACTTTAAAAGACAAAGCAGATAACTCAAAACCTGAGTGGCGCAGCGCAAGTACTTTTGTGTGGAGCCATATTTTTGACGAAAAATTCTCACTCCGTCTTGGTTATACCCGCACTTTTATTTTTGGAGACCGTTTAACGCTTCCTTATGTGGGGGTACGTTTTGGCAGATTGGATAAAACGTATTTAAGCATTCAGTTTCCACGAAATATTTTCTTTAATGTTCCTATCATTCGTTCGCTTGCCTTTAATGTAATAGCAAAACCCGTTGGCGGAATTTTTAATTTTAAAGACGTAGATTCTCTTTATTCGGGAGCAAATAAAAATCTCATTTTCGGAAGAAGAGATATTTGTTATGGTTTAGGATTGGATTATCACCCTTCAAAATATTTTTCGTTTTTTGTTCACGGAGGACTTACCAGCGGAAACAGTAGTATTACCTTGTTCTCTAAAGTTTCTAACAGCGGTAATAGTTTTAACCAGTTTAAATTCTTTTATAATCAGAACCTCGCAAAAAGTACTTTCATAAATTTCGGAATGAGTTTGCGCATCGGAAGATCGAAAAGCTCTTATGGTAACAGAAATATTTATGAATTGCAGGATATGAATTCAAACATAGATCCGGGAGACAATAATCAAGGTTCAAACACCAGCGAGATCAGGAACGGTGGAGAAATAAAAACCATCAACAAAATAAAATACAAGGACCTCTCAGATCTGATCAACGATTCTGACCTCTATGATTAAATCCTGAGTGCATTTCCCCTTTGGTTGGAGGATTGGAAGGTTGGAAGAATGGTAAAGCACACACCCAACCGTCTAATCTTCCAATCTTCCACCCTTCCAACCAAGTATAATTTCCTTTTGTAGTTTCTTCTTATCTTTGCGCCATGAATTTTTCTGGTAAAAAAGCTGCGTTTCATACTTTAGGTTGTAAACTTAATTTTTCGGAAACTTCTGCCATTGCACGTTTAATGATGGAGAAGGGTTTTGAGAAGGTAGATTTTGCGCAGGCGGCTGATGTGTATGTGATCAATACCTGTTCTGTAACTGAGAATGCAGATAAAGAATGCAAGCAGATAGTAAAAAATGCTTTAAAGGTTTCTCCCAACGCTTTTATTGCCGTGGTGGGTTGTTACGCACAATTAAAACCGCAGGAAATTTCAAACATTCCGGGTGTTGATGTGGTGCTGGGCGCTACAGAAAAATTCAAACTGCTCAATTATATTCAGAGCCTCGATAAAAAAAACAATGCCGAAATTTTTAATTGCGAAATAGACAAAGCAGATTTTTTTGTAGATGCTTTTTCTATGGGAGACAGAACCCGCACGTTTTTAAAAGTGCAGGACGGTTGTGATTACTCTTGTACTTTTTGCACCATTCCGTTGGCACGCGGAAGCAGCCGAAGCGATACTATTGAGAATGCTGTTGCCAACGCAAAAAAAATAGGCGCATCAGGTGTAAAAGAAATTGTTTTAACCGGCGTTAACCTTGGCGATTTTGGTTACGGGCAAACGATTGAAGCGGGTGTGAAAAAAGTTAAAGACAATAAATTTTTTGATCTTGTACAGGAGTTGGATAGAGTAGAGGAGAAGCTGCGCTTTCGGATCTCTTCAATAGAACCTAATTTACTTTCTGATCAGATAATAGATTTTGTTTCCACATCACAAAAATTTGTTCCGCATTTTCACATTCCCTTGCAAAGCGGAAGCGATAAAATTTTAAAGCTGATGAAACGCCGTTACCTGAAAAATTTATATGAGAGCCGCGTAGAAAAAATAAAATCAGTAATGCCGCATTGCTGTATTGGTGTAGATGTAATTGTTGGTTTTCCGGGAGAAACAGAAGAAGATTTTTTAGAAACTTACAATTTTCTGAACAGCCTCGATATTTCTTATCTGCACGTTTTTACGTATTCGGAAAGAGATAATACCGAAGCGAAAGATCTTGGCGGAGTGGTTCCTGTTGCAGAAAGAAAAAGAAGAAACAAAATGCTCCGTATCCTTTCAGAAAAAAAGCTGCGCTCCTTCTACGAAAAAAATATCGGGAAAAAATTCACCGTTTTGTTTGAAGGAGAAAATAAAAACGGGTTTATGTTTGGCTTCACAGAAAATTACCTGAAAATAAAGCATCCGTTCTCAGAAGAATTATCAAACACCCTGCAAACAATTACCATAAAAGGTTTTGAAGAAGACGGAAACCTGGAAGCAGTTTTTACAGAAGAACAAGTACCCGCATTGTAGTTCCCGCTTTCTAAATTACGTCGTGTCTTTGCGCTGTCGCGAGAAACAATTGGCTCGCATCAAACACAATGCTTTCTAAACTTTCATCCCGATAGCTATCGGGATTCCAAACTTTATTCCTCACAGTTCGGGTGAACAACACCCGAACAAAAGTGTGTGGGTGAAAACTTTCCAAACTTTCCAAACTTTCATCCCGATAGCTATCGGGATTCCGAACTTTCCAAACTCCCTTACACAATAAAAGCTGTAACTTTCGCGTATCTTAATACGTTACAGGATGGCGAAGTGTTTTATGACTAAATATTTTCACCTTTTTGCTTTATTTATTTCCTGCGGAATTCTTTCTGCACAGGAGTTAATTCCGCCTGAAACAAAAAAAATTCCCAGCACACAAGTTGTTCATGGCGATACGCTGACCGATAATTATTACTGGCTGCGCGATAAATTTGCTCCTGAAGTGATCAATCATCTTTACGAAGAAAATACGTATGCAGGTAATGTAATGAAAAGCAGCACTTTTTTGCAAAAGGTATTATATGAAGAATTCAAATCAAGACACAAAGAAGGATATTCAACGCGCCCCACAAAATATAGAGGTTATTTGTATTATACCCGAATTGAAAAAGATCAGGACTACGCTATAAGTTGCCGGAAAAAAGATTCTTTGAATGCACCAGAACAAGTAGTGCTTGACCTGAATAAACTGGCCGATGGAATGACTCATCTCCAGTTGGGTGGTTCCCATATAAGTCCCGATCAGCATCTGCTTTATTACGGAATTGATAACAAGGGAAACCGCGTTAATAATTACTATCTGAAAAATATTGAAACAGATTCTGTTTACAAAACAGATGAATTAAAAAACGTAATGAGCCTGATATGGGCAGAAGATAATAAGACTGTTTATTATACAAAGCCTGAGGAAAAAACGTTGAGACAGTACCGCGTTTATAAACACGTTTTAGGCACAAACCCGGATACTGACGTTTTGATATTTGAAGAAGCAAACAAAACCATGAATGTCGGTATCGCAACTTCCACTTCAAAAGAATATATTTTTATTGGTGTTTCAAAAACAAAATCTACAGAA
>JACMLS010000870.1 GCA_014379485.1 Bacteroidia bacterium
CTGCTCCGGATTTCTTTACGCAATTACAACCGCAAGCAAATTCATTGAAACCGGTACACACAAAAAAGTACTGGTAGTAGGCTCAGATAAAATGAGCAGCGTTATAGATTACAGTGACAGGAATACTTGTGTTTTATTTGGCGATGGTGCAGGCGCCGTTTTATTAGAAGCAGATGAAGATGGTTACGGAATTTTAGATTCTAAACTTTACAGCGATGGTTCTAATTTTAAACATTTGCACATGGTTGCAGGTGGAAGTTTAAATCCGGCAACAGAAGAAACAGTAAAAGCGCGCCAGCATTTTGTTTACATGGCCGGCAAAAATGTTTTTAAAGTGGCCGTTATAAAAATGGCAGAAGTAGCTGAAGAAATGATGACACGCAATCATTTAAAATCAGAAGATGTAAGATGGCTCATTCCGCACCAGGCCAACAAAAGAATTATTGAAGCCACCGCAGAAAGAATGAATGTGGGAATGGAAAAAGTTGTAATGAACATAAACAAATACGGCAACACCACTTGTGGCAGTATTCCAATAGGTTTAGCCGAAGTAGAACACACATTAAAACGCGACGATAATTTAATTCTCTGTTCTTTCGGCGCCGGATTTACCTGGGGCGGAGTGTATGTGAAATGGAAGGGGTGAAAAAAGTTTTTGGTTTACAGTTTACGATTAGTTGGTTGGAAAGTTTATAAAGTTCTGGGTTTGTTAGTTTTCTCTTCAGGAAATGCGATTCAACGTAATAAAATCTCAATCGCGTTCCGCAATTTTACTCTCAGTGAAAATCAGTTTGATCTACTTCATCTGTGTTCTCGAAAAAACTACTCACATAAAATATTGAACGATTTTTTTTAAAGTTCAACCCAACTCGAAGGATTTCTCATCGAAAAGGTGCGGTATATCTGCGAAACCAGTTTCTTCGCAGGTGTTTCTGCCATTTTTTTTAAATAATTCCACATTTTCTAAAATCATCTAAATGACCTAAATTTGGTCAAATTATCGTAAGATGGATCACATGATCAAATGGCTTGAAATTGAAAATTTCAAGTCGATAAAAAAAACAAAAATAAATTGTAAGAGAATAAATGTTTTCGTTGGAGCCCCCAATGTAGGGAAATCAAACATTCTCGAGGCTGTTTCTTTACTTGCAGGATACAACAGTATTAATCCTCAAAAATTTTTGCACGAATATGTAAGGTACGAAAAAGTAAGAAACCTATTTTATGATAATGACAGAAAACTAAACATTCATGTTGGTTCGAACTTAGGAAGTTTTTATTGTCAGTATCATATGAATGCAATAGATAATTACGATTTGATATTTGGTCCCGACAAAGGTATAAACGATTTCAAATCGATTTCGCAAGGAGGTAGCCTCAGTCATCATATTAATGCCTTTTGGCAATTTGTTAAGGAACAATACCAAGAAGAAAAACCAGAAGCTTTTTTAAAACCATTCTATTGTTATATGAATGACCAAGGCCAAGTTTGGGAGATTAACAAAAAAGAAAATAGATATTGGGGGGTAATCAAAAAGTATGAATTTAAAAGAGGAATGCAATTAAACGATAAGTTTTC
>JACMLS010000871.1 GCA_014379485.1 Bacteroidia bacterium
AAATCTTTTTGCCCGTAAATTTGACGAGGAAACAGAGGCAGTAATTATTGAGTCTGTTTATAGTAAACTTAAAGCTGTATAAACCAAACGTAAACAAATAGTACATTTGATCTATAAACCCGAGCCAACAATTAATCTATGAAAAAAATATTTTCCGCTAAGCCTGTATTTACTGACCCCGTTAAGAATCTTTCTTCGGCAGAATTGGAGATAAATAAATGGAGCATTTCTGAATTTGTCATTCACAAACTCGTTCCCGTAGTCAGCTGCCATCCTTTTCCTTTAGATGAGCTGATGCTGATGACAACTGCGGTTTGTCGTTTTAAACCAGAACTTATTTTTGAGTGGGGAACCAATGTGGGTAAATCTGCAAGGGTTTTTTATGAAATTATATCTACCTACAAAATTAACTGTACCATACATTCTGTAGATCTGCCTGACGATGTTTTTCATCATGAACATCCACAGAATTACCGCGGAAAATTTGTGAAGGGAAAAAAAGATGTTTTTTTATACCAGGCAGACGGATTGAGCAAATCAATTGAAATTTACAAAGAGAAAAAACCAAAAGGAAAAGTTCTTTTTTTTGTTGACGGTGATCATAGTTACGAATCTGTAAAAAGAGAACTGAGCGAAATATTAAAAGCTATTCCGGATGCGGTTGTTTTGTTACACGATACGTTTGATCAGTCTGATGATGCAAATTATAACACAGGTCCTATCAGGGCCATTCGTGAGGTAATAAACGGAACGCATTACCGTATTATTTCAACGCAGGGCGGTCTTCCGGGAATGTCGCTGGTTTATCAATAATTTCAATAGCAAAAAATTGAACTGTTTTTAATAAGTATAAATTGAAACTTGCCTTCCTAATTCTTGCTCATAAAAATCCGCACCAGATTGCCCGCCTTGCACGTGCATTGACCGGTGAGGATGATTATGTTTTCATTCATATCGATAAAAGAGCCACAGAAGTTAATAAAACGGCAGACGATTATTTATCAGCAGACCCTTTGGTTTATTTTTTGAGTGATAGATTTGCAGTTGATTGGGGAAGTTATAATCAGATAAAAGCAACACTTGCACTCTTAAAAACTGCTTATGAAACTGAAAAATTTGATTATTTTTTTCTGATCAGTGGTCAGGACATTCCGCTTAAATCTGTTGCTCAAATGAAATTGTTTTTAGAGCAGCATAAAGGAAAAGAATTTTTGCACCATTCTCAATTGCCGGATATGGAAAAATGGAAAGGAGACAATGGTGGTTTGAACAGGATGCAATATTTCTGGATGAATGGAAAACTCGGAAAATATTCAGGGTACATTCATTTGCTCCAGAAAAAAACGGGCTGGTTAAGAAGTGTAAACCAAATGAATCTTTTTGGCGGGGCAAATTGGTTTAACCTTTCCAATAAGGCGGTTTCTTTTATGTTGACATACTTAAATGAAAACCCTGAGTTTTTAAAGCGATTTAAATTTACACGTTGCGCAGATGAAATTTTTACCCAAACTTTGCTTATGAATTCGCCTTTAGCTGCAAATGTGGTAAATGATTGCCTGCGTTATGTGAATTGGGTGGATGGACCTGAGTATCCGAAAACACTCCGTAAAGAGGATGTTGAAAAAATATTCAGCAATCCAAATAACTTATTTGCAAGAAAATTTGATGAAACTGTTGATAAGGAAATAATAGAAATGATTTATAATAAAATTGAAGAATGAAAATACTTCATGCAGTAGAAAATTATTTTCCATCGCCGGGAGGAATGCAGGAAGTTGTTAAGCAACTTTCTGAGCGCCTTGCCGCAAAGGGTTGTGATGTTACTGTTGTTACAAAAAAGCATGCTGAAAGAAGTTTTTCTGAAATGTACGGAGTGAAAATAAAAGAATTTGCTGTAGATGGAAACCTTGCGGGTGGAATAACAGGTGAGGTAAATGAATACAGGAATTTTTTACTGACTGAAAAATTTGACGTGGTAACTTTTTTTGCAGCCCAGCAATTTACTACCGACCTGGCTCTTGAGATCCTTCCGCAGATCTCCGGAAAAAAAGTTTCTGTTCCAACCGGTTACAGCGGATTGTACCAGGAAAAATACACTTCCTATTATTCTCAGATGAAATCTTTTATTCATCAGTACGACATGAATATTTATTTGTCTGATGATTACCGCGATATAAATTTTGCGAGAGAGAACGGGGTTGAAAAATTTATGATCATTCCAAACGGTGCTGACGAAAGAGAATTTGATGCGCCCGCAGAAAAAGATGTGCGTAAGGAATTCGGAATTCCTGCCAATCATAAAATAATTCTTCATGTTGGTTCTTATACAGGAAGAAAAGGACATAAAGAAGCCATTGATGTTTTTTTAAGCTCAGATATAAAGAATTGCACTTTACTGATG
>JACMLS010000872.1 GCA_014379485.1 Bacteroidia bacterium
CTGAAAATAAAAAATGGTATAAACATCCGGTAATTTCTATCGGGGCTGTTCCCGCGGTTTTTATTGGATATGGAGTTTCTGTTATTGGAAAAAACAAAGTTTTTACGAGCAGCTACGAAGTGCGCGAGTGGAGGAATAAAAATTACGGAGGGTTTCGTACGCATGTTGATGATGCTTTGTGGGCTGTTCCTGCCGCAGCCCCAATGACCATGCGTTTGTGCGGAATGAAAACAAAAAATAATTTTCAAGGTCAGCTGATCCGGTATTCTTTATCAACGCTGCTGGCCAATTTAATTATTCAGCCTTTAAAATATTCAACAAAAATTTTACGTCCCGATGGCTCAACTGCAAATTCATTTCCGAGCGGGCATACAACCGCCGCATTTGTGAGTGCAGAATTCATGCACCAGGAATTGGGAAAACACGGTTGGGGATATTCCGTTGCAGCCTATTCTGTTGCAACTTCTGTTGGAACAATGCGTATTTTAAATAACAGGCATTGGTTCAGCGATGTGCTGGTGGGCGCTGGTATTGGAATGCTGAGCACCAAATTAGTTTATTTTATTTGCGATAAGGTAGAGAAGCGAAGAAAAAGACATAACCGGATTGATTTGAAAATGACTCCCCCTTAAAAAAACAATCACTCAAAATAATTTCGTGAAAAATTTGTGTAACCGAAAGGTTTCTCATATATTTGTAACCGATTGGTTACTCATTTAAACTTTTCCCAATGAGAAGAGACACATTTCAGGCCATAGCAGACCCCACGCGCAGAGAAATCCTGAATCAGCTTGCCTATGGGTCGCTGAATGTAAATTCTATTGCCGGAAATTTTAACGTGAGCCGGGTGGCCATTTCCAAACACATAAAAATTTTAACGGAGTGCGGTTTGATAATAATAAAACAAGAAGGCCGGGAACGTTTCTGCGAAGCCAAATTTGAAAAACTTACCGAAGTTTCTGAATGGGTAGAGCAATACAAAAAATTCTGGTTGCATAAGTTAGATGCTTTAGAAGCATACCTTGAAAAAATTCAGGCTGCAGAACAACTGATTTTGCCTGCAAAACAGAAACAAAGTACTGGCACGAAAAACAAGTTAATCACTAAAAAAAAGAAAAATGTCAAACATAAATGAAGTAAAAGAATTCATCATAACGCGTACCCTAAAGGCTCCGTGCACACTGGTGTTTAAAATGTGGTCGCAGGCAGAGCATCTTAAGAATTGGTGGGGGCCGGCCGGCAGCGCAATTGAGGTTGTTACACTTGATTTCAGAACCAATGGGGTCTTTCATTACAAAATGAAAAGCCTGCACGATAGTTTCGGCATCTTTAAATTCAGACACATTGATGAGCCTAACAGTATTACCTGGGTAAACTCATTTGCAAATGAAAAGGGAGAAATTATCAAACCACCTTTTAAAGACCTTGATTTTCCAAAAGAAATTTTAAACACTGTAACTTTTTCAGAAAAAGACGGCGTGACAACGCTTACAATTACAGCTAAACCCCTCAACGCTACAGAAAACGAAATCAGCACTTTTTATTCTCTTACAGAAAGTATGCAACAGGGCTATGGCGGCACACTTGACCAGCTGGATAATTATTTGTCTTCCATTACAAAATAAAACAACAATTTA
>JACMLS010000873.1 GCA_014379485.1 Bacteroidia bacterium
GCCACATTTTTGTTTAAGTTTACTTTACAATAAAACTTCCGTTCCTTATGTGCTCGCGGTTATATTTCATTGCATCGCCGGTATCAAGATCAATGATTTTTTTTCCGGCAAATTCTACAATGGCATTTCCTGCTGCGGTGTCCCATTCCATGGTGGGGCCGTAACGCGGGTATTCGTCTGCTTTTCCTTCTGCCACCAAACAAATTTTTATTGAGCTGCCGGTGTTTATCATTTCAATTTCTCCGTAGTTTTTTTTCAGTTCTTCAATGTGCGCATAAGTTTCTGTACTTAGGTGAGAGCGGCTGGCAACCACTGTGTATTTTTCTCTTGTATGCGCAACAGGTAATTTAACTGCCTTTTTTTCTATTGTTTCAAAATTTAAACTGTTAGAGTTTTCTAACGCAATTAAATCATGTTTGTCTAATTTAAAACTTCCAATTCCTTTTGCGGCATAATAAAGATCTTTAAGCACCGGAGAATAGATCACTCCAAGAATTGGTTTTCCGCTTTCTATTAAAGCAATGTTTACAGTAAATTCTCCGTTGCGTTTTACAAATTCTTTTGTGCCGTCTAACGGATCAACAATCCACAATCGGGTCCAGTTTTTTCTTATTGCATATTCTGTTTCTACTGTTTCCTCAGTTAAGAACGGAATGTTGAAATGAGAGAGCAGTTCAATAATTTTATCGTTTGCTTTTTTGTCTGCCAAAGTTAGTGGTGAGCGATCATCTTTGTACTCCACCTCAAATTTGGTTTCGTATACTTCCAGTATTTCTTTTCCGGCGGCTAATGCAGCGAGGATGGATTGGGAGAGGAGTTCTTTCATAGTATTGTTTGTAATCGTGCCTTGGAAATCATCATGAAATTTCGCGATGATGCGATGTTTTAGTTTACTAGTATTTTGCTCCACCAACACCAATATTCTCTATAGGGTGCCATGTTGTTTTAATTTCCTGAAGATCCATAATTAAATACGGATTTTCACTTTCATCTTTATTCCAGTCTTTATCCCAAAAATAAATTCGTTTTACATTTAATGCGCCGTTCTCTGCAACCGCTTTTCTTTCTGCTTTGTCGTCTCTGCAAAACACAACGGCATTGACATCCATGTGATTTGAAAAATGCGAGTGTAATTCTTTACTTGTTCCGGTAAGAATATTTACAACACCGCCCGGAACATCTGATGTAGCCAGCACTTCTGCAAAAGTTACTGCGCACAACGGAAGTTTTTCTGAAGCAAGAATAATGCAGGTATTTCCACCGGCAATACACGGAGCAATTACAGAAATGATTCCGAGCAACCCGCTGTTTTCAGGCGCAACAATGGCAACTACGCCCATTGCTTCGGGTACAGAAAAATTAAAATGAGATGATGCAACCGGATTTACTCCGCCAAAAAGGGTAATAAATTTATCGCACCATCCGCTGTAATAAACCAGGCGGTCAATAGATTTTTTTACTTCATCTTCTGCTGCAGTTTTTTTAATTCCTTGCTGCACCAGTTCATTCACAAATTGCTCTTTTCTTCCCTCAAGCATTTCTGCAATACGGTAAAGAATCTGTCCGCGGTTAAAAGCAGCTCTCGCACTCCAGCCACCAAAGGCGCCACGGGCAGCTACCACTGCATTTCTGAAATCTTTCCTTGATCCCAAAGAAACATTTGCAATAATTTCTTTTTTTGAATTCATAAGCTGATAATATCTTCCGCTCTCTGTACGGGGAAATGTTCCACCAATGTAAAGCTTATACGTTTTTAATACTTCTATCCTTTCCATATTAATTTTTTAAAAATTTAAATACGCCGCTAATCCATGCAGTCCACCTTCTCTTCCAAAGCCAGATTCTTTGTAACCACCAAACGGAGATGTCGGATCGAATTTATTATACGTGTTAGCCCACACAACTCCGGCCCTCATCTTACTTGTCATGTTAAAGATCTTAGAACCTTTGTCTGTCCAGATACCGGCACTTAATCCAAACGGAATGTTGTTTGCTTTTTCAATTGCTTCTTCAACAGTTCTGAAAGTTTGCACTGCCAGCACGGGCCCAAAAATTTCTTCCTGCACTACACGGTGAGATTGAGATGTGTTTAAAAACAGAGTGGGTTTGCAGAAAAATCCTTTTTTGGGAAGAGAACAGGAGGGTTGAAAAATTTCTGCGCCTTCATTCGTTCCTATTTTTATGTATTCATTTATTTTACTGAGTTGTTCTTTTGAGTTGATGGCGCCAATGTCTGTGTTTTTATCAAGCGGATCTCCTACAATTAAAGTTTCCATCCTGTCTTTTAATTTGCGGATAAGAATTTCTGCAACGCCTTCCTGCACAAGTAAGCGTGAACCGGCACAACATACATGGCCCTGATTAAAAAATATTCCGTTAATTATTCCTTCTACAGCCTGGTCAAGCGGGGCATCTTCAAAAACAATGTTTGCTGCTTTTCCTCCGAGTTCCAATGTTAGTTTTTTGTTTGTGCCTGCAATTGCTTTCTGAATTATTTTTCCAACATCAGTACTTCCTGTAAATGCAACTTTATTTACGTTGGCATGATTTACAATTGCGGCCCCGGTGTTACCAAATCCGGTTACAATATTTACAACGCCTTCGGGCAAACCGCTTTCCTGTATTATTTCTGCAAGTTTTAATGCAGTAAGCGAAGTTGTTTCTGCAGGTTTTAAAACAACAGTGTTTCCTGTTGCAAGTGCAGGTGCAATTTTCCATGCCGCCATTAGCAAAGGAAAATTCCAGGGAATGATCTGGCCAGCCACCCCAAGCGATTGCGGTTTTCTATTCGGAAAAGCATATTCTAATTTATCTGCCCAGCCTGCGTAATAAAAAAAGTGATTGGCAGCAAGCGGCACATCAATATCTCGGCTTTCGCGTATTGCTTTTCCTCCGTCCATAGTTTCAATTACTGCAAGCTCGCGTGCTTTTTCCTGTATCATGCGTGCAATACGATAAATATATTTTGCGCGTTCTTTGCCCGGCATTTTTTTCCACACTTTATCATATGCGTTTTTTGCTGCAGTTACTGCAAGATCCACATCTTTTTCATTCGCTTCTGCTATCTCCGCAATTTTTTCTTCTGTAGCCGGATTGATCGTATCAAAATATTTTTTCGAATTCGGCTTTACAAACTTTCCATTTATAAAAAGCTCATAACGGTTTTGCAAACGAATATGATCTTTGCTTTCGGGCGAGGGAGCATATTTCCAATCTGTAAAATACTCGGGATTATTTTCTTTGATCTTGCTCATACTATTTTTGAATTAATGTGGTAAAAGTTTTTTTGCCCAATCTGGCTGATAAGTTTTTTTCATTGCATTACTTTACCACCCGGGTTTTTTTTAATTTGCTTTTTAATAAGTTTTGGCAACAACTTATTTAGTTTTTCAGCAAAACTTTTTTGGTCGTCAGCATCAACTTTCTTTGTCTTTTTCTTTTTAGCTTTCTTTTTCATTTATCATGAATTTTATTTGCGAAAATTTGCGCGATTCGCGGCCAACCTTTTTTTGTCTTTAATCATTGGAAAAATAATCTTTGCTCTGGTAAACACCATGCGTTTCTTTGCCAAGCTGCATTAACACATCATTCGCTAAACTGCTGGCGCCAAAACGAAACCATTCATTGCTCAGCCATTTTTGCCCAAGCGTTTCATGCAGCATCACTAAATAATTAATGGCAAGTTTCGCTGTAGAAATTCCGCCCGCAGGTTTCATTCCTATCATAATTCCGGTTTTTGAATAATAATCTTTTATTGCCTGCAACATAACTAAAGTAACAGGCATTGTTGCAGCAGGAGAAATTTTTCCGGTTGAGGTTTTTATAAAATCTGCACCCGCATAAATGGCAATGTCACTCGCTCTTCTCACATTATCTAAAGTAGAAAGTTCTCCGGTTTCAAGGATCACTTTCAGTCGCGCTTTTCCGCAGGCTTCTTTTATGGCAGCAATTTCATCAAACACAAAATTGTAATTTCCTTCTAAAAATTCTCCTCTGCTTATTACCATATCCACTTCATCAGCTCCTTCGGCAACAGCATATTTTGTGTCTTCAATTTTTATATTCCTTGTAGAATTTCCGCTCGGAAAAGCGGTTGCAACAGAAGCAACTTTTATTCCTGTTCCCTCAAGCGATTTTTTTGCTGTTCTCACATGCGTGGGATAAACGCACACGGCTGCAACAGTTGGTATTCCGGCAAGCTGATCGCATAAATGGGCTGCTTTGTAACACATTTGTTTTACTTTGCCAATGGTATCTTTCCCTTCTAAAGTAGTAAGATCGATCATGGTCAAAGTCAGTTTAAGAGCCTGCACCTTTGAAGCTTTTTTTATACTACGCGCAGTGAAACGCGAAATTCTTTCTTCTATACCAACCTGGTCAACAACCGGACTAAGTCTGAAATCGGGAATATCAATAATTGAGCCCATAAAAATGAAATTGAGAGACAAATATAGGGAAAAAGCGGGTATTGAGTCCCCGGATTCATTGAGAAATCGGGGCATTTTAGTTAATGCAGAAACATTAATTTTGTGAATGAAAAAAATGTTCTATTTTTGTGAAATGAATTTAAAATTCCTTTTTTACTTTTTTATGTGTACCTGCTGCATGTTTTGCTGCAAAGGTGGCCCTAAATAATTTTGGAAAGGACAAAAAATTTAATTTTGTGATCGGGTCTTTCCATAAACGGTAAGACCTTTTTTATTTTAATACTATGAGCGAAAATATACATACAACATTTGATAAAATCCTGAACCGGGCCGACAAAGAAACAC